>CAYOHG010000154.1:0-7403 GCA_964403685.1 uncultured Planctomycetales bacterium | reverse complement strand
TCGCGGGGCAGCGCGAGTACGTGAACCCCACGGGCAAGGGCTTTGATCCGCCGTCCGGTCAGGAGCCCGGCGATATCGGCGTGTCCGACGTGCTGGGAATCCATGACGGCTGGGGCGTGCCGCTGGATTACTTCCTGTACGTCAAGATCGCCTGGGGCGTGAACCCGACTGATGGCAAGGCCGGCTGGATTGTGACCGAGCGCCGGCCGGTGCTGCGTTCGCGCGGCATGAAGCGCGAGCTGTACGACACGTGGAAAACGCTGGCCGGCTCGGGCGATCTTCAGACCGCCGCCATCTACAACGACAAGTCGCGCTGGCTGCTGACCAGTGATCTGCCCAAACCGTGGGCGCCTGTCCGGACTAACGGGCGGTTGCAGTTTGACGCCAATGTTCCGCAGGGCTCGCAGGGCGGCTGGGCGCGGGCCGTCGCGGCCGGCGAGACGGACTATTCGTATCGGCCCGACCTGGATCCTTGAGGCCGGGCGTGGCCGGCCGGCGTTCCGCCGACTCCGGCGGACTTCTGGGTTGCTCTACAATTCGTCGTCGCGAACGCTCGCGCAGGAGCAACGGCTTGCGGTACCGGGGTGAACAAGCGGGTTGCCTGGACCGACGAATCGTCGGCGCCGCGCGGCTGCGCGCCGGCGGTCCAGAGGTCGGAAAGTCGGAAGGTCGGAAGGTCGGCATGTCGGCGGGTCGGAAAGCTGAGCGGTCGCGCCCCGGTTTCACCCTGGTCGAGCTGCTCGCGGTGATCTTCATCATCGCGATCGTGCTGGCGATGGGCATCCCCGCGTTCAACAGCATCACCCGCGAGGCGAAATTCAGCCAGGCGCGCCAGCAGATCGAGGGCGTCCTCTCGCGGGCGTACGTGACCTCGGTCGCCGATCGCTCGCTGACCGCCGTGCGGTTTTCGCCGGCGCAGTGGGAGGCCGCCGACCTGAACAGCCCGACGACCGCGAACACCGTCGGCCGCCAGACGCTGGTGACGTATCGCTACGCATCGACAAGCAGCATGGATCCCGGCGACGTCGGCAAAGTAGTCTACGGCGAGCGCTTCGAGCGAACCAACGCGGACCCGGCGGTGCTGCCGGACGACATCTGGGTTGCGCCGTCGGAGGTGTTCGACCTGTCGGACAAGTCGCGGGCCGATGCGATTCTCTACGGGCAGCCGGACGTATTCGCGCTCGAGGAGGTCAACGCCGCGGACTTCTACGACGCGGACGACTTCCTGGTCGTCTTCGATCCGCAGCACGGGCCGGTCGGCAGCACGCCGCGGCGCTCGTGGGCGTTGCGGGCGTATGACCCGCTGCAAGGCTACGAGACGATGGGGGCGGCGGGCACGTACGACTCCGCCACGGGCACCTACGGCACGGAATTCCGCCGCTTCAATTTCACCGGCCTGGTGCTCTATCAGCGCGGGCCGTTCCGAACCGTCGCCGGCAGCGGCGACGCGGACGCGCGCCGCGCGGCGCTGGAGCGCTTCGGGCAGGTGTATGGCATCAACCGCACGGGCGGCGCGCTGCTGCCCGTGAAGAAGTCGGGAGGTTAGAAGCGCGTGCGCGGGGCAGGTGGACAGGCTGGGACGGCGCGAGCCGGGTCAAGGGCGGCGGGGAGCCGGGCTGCGGCCGCACGGCTGCAACGCCACGCAATGCGATCACCACCGGACGCTCGCGGCGGGATTGCTCGTCGCTGCGCTGCTCGGAAAGACGCTGTCGGCGCGTCCGCGCCTTCGTGCCTTCGGGCCTCTGTGCCTTCGTGCTTCCACCCCGCCTTCAGCATCGCTGAACTGCTGATCGCCCTGATCGTGCTGGGGATCGGCCTGCTGTTCATCGCCGCGGCGATTCCCGTCGGCGTGCGCTACACCGAGCAGACCATCGATCTGACGCTGGGCGACGCGGCGGCGGCCAACGCCATGCAGCAGGTCGAGCTGGCGCTGAGCACGTCGCATCCGCTGGTCGATGCGGCTGTAGCCAGCGTCGCACCGGAGGATTCGCGGCTCGATCGCATCTTCCGCCCGCGCGACGGCCAGATCGGCGAGGTGAAGGGCACGCCCCCCGACGCGTTCGTTAACCCGGCCAACAACACATACGAACCGCTGGTCAAAGTCCGGCCGCTGGTGATGAACAACCTCCAGCGCACGAATAACGACCCGCCGTGGGAAGAAACCGTCGATCCGCTTGAGTCGGTGATCTACGAGTATCTCACTGCCATCGGCATGAAGTTCGACATGAGCAACCCGATTCGCGAGGTCGACATCCTGCCAGGCACGAATCCAGCCCTGGGACTGGAGGACAACCCGATCCTGCCGGCGGCGGCGCGCGTCTTTCCGCCGTTGGAAACGACCACGCGCTTCACCGTGGAGGATTTCCTTTTCGGCAACCAGGGGCAGGAACCGTACCGCCGCTACGAGCCGCGCTACGGCAGCGACAACAACCCGCCGCTGCTCGGCGATTCGGATTTCGAGCAGCTTGAGGCCCAGCGCGTCGCGGCTCGGCGGGTCTCCTGGACGGCGTTTTACCGCCGCGTGTCGTATGCCGCCGGCAGCGACCCGCTGCTGTACGAGATCATTGTCGTCGTGACGGCGCGGCCGACCGATCGGCACCGCTTCGCGGTTCAGGACCTCAGCGGCGGTGGCGGCTTCGGGCGGTTCATCGAGCCGGTCGCGGTCGCGCCGAGCTCGACCCTGGCGGACACGGTCGGCGCCGAGGTGGTCGGCCCCGTGCCGTGGCTGGTGATGTTTGATGATTCGGCCGGGACGATGCCGCTGCCGCTGCTCAATCAGGGTTCGAACGACTTCGATCCGGATTGCACCGCGAATCCGAACCGCGTGCCGTATGCGAGTTTCGTCGACCGGCCGACGCTGACGTTCAAGGTCAGTCGGACGGTGGGTTCGATGCTGCCGGTGGGGAGCATTTTCCTGCCGGCGCTCAACGACGTGCGTGACGTGCAGCCGCCGGATTGTTCGCTGCGGCAGACGGGTTTCGTTCCGCACGCGCCCGAGACGCTGCCGGTTTATGAAGTCGTGCAGCGGCCGGATGCGACGACCGTGGTCGTGAAGAACAACGGGTTCTACCCGTGGGTCGTTTCGAACAACCCGCAGGACACGATGGCCTGGCCGGTGTGGGTGATTCCGCCGGCTTTTCTCTCGCGCGGCCCGAACGCCGACGGCGCCACGAACCAGCCGGTCTTCGAGAACCAATCGCCGATCCTGACGGTGCTGCGGAAGGTCGTGCGGCTGCCGGAGGTGCGGTGATGCAGAGCGGCACGCGGGCACACCGGCAGGAAGGCCGGCGGGCACTCAGGGTAGGGCGACGGGTTGCGCGCCCTTCGTCCCTGCGTCCCTGCGTCCCTTCGTCGCTTCTCCCCGCCTTCACCCTGATCGAGACGCTGGTCTCGCTGGCGGTGCTGGTGATCGCGATCTCGATCGTCACGGGCGTTTTCGCCCTGACCAGCAAGACCGCCGCCCAGGCGACCGCCGTGGCCAACGCCGAGGCCGCCTTGCGCGGCTTCTTCCTCGAACTCGAAGAAGACCTGCGCGGCGTTGATCCGGCCGAGAGCGTGCTGGTGATCGTGGGGCGGACGCAGAAGGCCGCGCGGACGCCGGACGAGCTGCGCGCGGCGCTGGCCAACCAGGCGAGCCAGACGCCTGCCTGGCGCGTGCTGGTGGGCGATCCGAAGAACCTGCCGAACAACTACGATGCGCGTTTCGTGGACGACGTCACGGGCGACACGATGCCCGACGGCTCGCCGATCTACAGCGATCCACGGGCGGACGTGCTGATGTTCTTCACCGAGCGGCCGCTGTCCTCCAACGCGCCGCCAACTTCGAACTCGTTGGCCGGCGGTCCCGACACGGCGTTTCAATACAGCCTCCAGCTTGGGTCCAAGGTCTCGCCCGCGCAGGTCGTGTACGGCCACGGCTCGTTCGCAACGCTCGCGCCGCTGGGCGGCGGTGCGTATTCGTGGTCGGCCCCACAGCACATCGAAGTGACCGCCGGCAACCAGAACACCGACATCAGCCCGATTGCGGCCAGCGAATGGACGCTGACGCGGCGGGTGGCGCTGCCGGAGCCGGCGCCGAGCGGCAGCGCCGCCGGCGGACCCGGCCTGGTGTCACCGCCGGCATTCACGGGCGACGGCGCCGGGACGGACTACAGCTCCGACGACTTCCTGCGGATCACGCGCGGTTACTGCGACCCGTTCGTTGAGGGCGGGCTGGCCGGAGACTCCGTGGTCAACCGCGCGAACTCGGTTTACCGCGGCGAATTCGATTTCCTGTCGTACCTCGCGTATTTCGGGCCGTACGACCCGGGTACGGGCATGCCCACCGGCCTGGCCGAGCGCTCGCCGTATGACATCGAGGACGTGGTTAGCGGCCCCGGGTCGCTGGGCGCGTGGACGCTCTCCGGCGGCCGCAATGCCAACCTGATCTACAACGTGCTGTACCCAGGCGGGCGCACGGCGCGGCACCACGTCACGACGATTGTGCGCGATTGCCCGCCCGAGCTTCAGAGCAACCGGGCGCTTCAGATCCTGCCGGGCTGCGCGTGGTTTCAGGTTGAGTTCCTCATGCCCGAGGACCCGCGCAACGCGCCCGATCACCCGCTTTCGCAGCAGCGCAACGACCTGCCGCGCTGGGTGGAGGTGCCGCCGGGCCAGACGTTCGCATTCGTGCCGGATTCACCCGAGAACCGGGCGCTGGTTGAGCAGCAGATCGGGGCGGATGGCGCCGCGGTCGGCGGCTCGCGGCTGGACACGTTCGGCCGGCTCATCCCGCCGGTGTCGCCGTTCGGGGCGGCGGACGTTCCGTCGAACCGGCGTGTGCGGCTGTGGCCGTACGCGATCCGAGTGACGGTGCGGGTCTTTGATCCGGATGGCAAGCTGGATGAGCCGCTGGTGCGGAGCATGATCCACCGTTTCGACTGAATTCCCGACGTTGCCCGACGCCGTTAAGCCGTTGAATTACAAGACGTTTGCCACGATGCGGGGACGCGTGGGAGCGTTGACCGGGACGCGATAATGAAGGGGACGAAGGGGACGAAGGGACTGAAGCCCGCGGCCCGCACGCCGCAACAAGGACCGAGAGAGACCCATGTGGCAGCGCACACGAAAGAGCGAGTTCCGCGGCAACCAACAGGCCGACGCTCGGCTGGGAGTTGGGCGGTTGCCAGGTAGCCCCGCCCGCCGCCGGGCGACGATCATGATCATGGTCGTCTCGCTGCTGGCGCTGCTGTTCGTGATCGTGACGGGGTTTCTCGGGTTAGCTCGAGCCAACCGGCTGACGTTCAACGAGCTTCGCCGCAACTCGGTCAGCGAGCAGATGCTCGCCAGCACGCGCGAGATGTCGCTCAGTTTCGCGGTGGATCAGCTTCTGGCCGACAACGGCACCGTGCTGGGCGGGCCGACGGCCCAGTTCAGCGACATCGCGGGCTTCGGCGGATCGCACTGGATTTCGTCGCTCGAACCGGTCTGGAACGAGGGCGTCATTCCGCCGTCGCAGCTTAATCCATATGGCGATCTGGAGCGGGTTGCCTGGCCGGCGCTGACGGCGCTGGAGAACTCCGGCAGCGCGGCGGGACTGCGCGGCGTATCGCTACGCGATCTGATCCCCGAGCTGCTGAACGACAGTGGCAACTCCGAGCTTGTCGTGCTCGGCAACGACATCGCCCAGTTCGCGCGGCAACCCTGGCTGGATGCGGACGCCGACGGCATCCCCGACTCGTCGCTGCTGGCGATGAGCGCGCTGGTCGAGCAGGCCAATGCGTTCGCCGGGGCGCCGGTGAGCGTGCCGGGGCTGGGTTCCACCTTCACGATCGACTCCTTCTCCCGGACGCCGGGCATCGGGGTCCAGGAGCAGAATCGCGAGATCTTTGAGCGCCTGCTGGATCAGGCGCAGTACTGGGTTTCGCTGCGGATTGTGCCGCATGGCGGCATGATCACGCTGGATTCCGCCGCGCTGGAAGGCGGCAACGGGCCGATCGCGCCGCCGAATCGGCTGTTCACGCTGAAGCAGTTCGACCGGCTGCGCAACCCGAACGACACGTCGCAGTATGCGCTCAGCGGTTATTCGTTCGCCGAGCTGAACGACCTGTTCGCGCAGCTTGCGGCAGCGCGTTCGGCGGTGGAGCTGAGCCTGCGGCGGCGCGGCGGGCTGCTGCCGTCGGCCCCGGCTGAGTTCAGCGACGCCGCCTTCGGCACCGGCCCGCAGCTTCGTCGTGTTCCTCCCGTGCTGGCCATGCTTCAGGGCGAGAGCGGCGGCACGGGTGATCCGCGCTTTCCGGCGACGTTTCTGCCGTTGTTTGCGACTCCGGGTTCCAACGGCACGTCGGTCAAGAGCAACACGGCGCAACTGGTGAACCTGCACGATTCGAACAACGGCAATGAAGGCGTCGCGGCGTTGCACGCGCTGGCGCTGCGTCCACGCGACTACAACTTTGCGGACTTGTCCAAGTCCGCCGCCAGCAAGCTCTACAGCCGCCGCGGCCGGATCACCACCACCAGCAACTCCGACGAGTTGGCGCTCAAGCAAAGCTCCGCCGAGCCGACGCCGACGGCACCCTACGCCGGCACGTACCGCGGCGAGCTGAAGTTCTACCTCGGCGAGTTGAGCAAGGCTTTCGAGATCATCCAGAGCGGCGCCGGGCAGTATCAGTATCTGTACAACAAGACCGCCGGCGACGTTCTGATCAGCCGCATGCAGCGGCTCTATCGCGACATGTTGCGCAGCCACGACATCGTGACCAATTGGGGCAGCGTCACGCAGGATCCGACCGCGTTCGGCACCGGTAATTCCGCCGTCAGCGTGGATCAGCAGGCGATCATGCTGGCGGTGAACACGCTGCAATTCGCCACGCCGCGCTACACGGACCCGACCTACCGCGGCTGGGTCGAGCTGGTGACGTACGACACGACCACCGGCACGTACATCGGGGCCGCGCCGCAGCCGTACCTGACCGAGGTGATCGCCTATCGCGCCCCGGACGACCCGAACGACCCGAACAACCCGCAACTGGCGCTGGCGGTCGAGCTGTTCAACCCGCAGGACCCGCTCTACGACGCCGACCTGGACGGCAGCACCGATTTCGATTTCAACGGCGACGGCCGCCCGGACGACGCGTTCGCGCTGAATTTCGATCAGTTCGCGCTGACGATCGAGGAGGGCGGCAATGCGCTGATGACGCTGCCGACGCAGACGCTCAGCCAGCAGTTCGCGACGCTGCCGGCTCCGCCCATGAACGGCCGCGAGTTCTTCGCTTTTCCGTTCGAGGACGGCGACAACGACTACTTCGACCGGCCGGAGGTGAATACGCGCGCGATCAACATCTCGGACAGTGCCTGCGACATCATCGTTCGTCTGTGGCAACGCACGACGCCAACCGCGGCGGTGGGCACGGGCTGGTTTGAAG
>CAYOHG010000153.1:0-7444 GCA_964403685.1 uncultured Planctomycetales bacterium | reverse complement strand
CCGCGACGATTGTGGAAAAGAAATGCCCGGCGGCCGGCCGGCGGCCGCGTCCGGACGCGCCGAAGTCACCCCAGCGCAGTACACTGATTGTTTTGTAGCTCCGCCAATTCGCAGGAATCGCCCGTGCCCGCCGTTCGTCCCGTCAGTCCGCGCGCCGTTCAGCCGACGAACCTTGCGGCCGCACTGCGTGCGGCGTCCTGGGTCTGTCCACTGGCCGGCCTGGCGGCTGGCGGCGTGCTGTTGATCAGTGCGCTGGGGCAGTCCGAAACCATTCGCGCGCAGCTTGTCGCCCGCAGCCGGCTGCGACTTGACGCCGTCGCCGAGGCGCTCGAGACCCACCTGACGCACGTGGCGATCACGCTGGAGACCATCGCGGCCGAGCCCGCCGTGCGGCGCATGTCGAGCGAATCGCGCGATTTCCTTCAGGCGGTTTACGACCGCAATTACCAACACCATCAGCTTTCGGAGGTGTACGTCATCGAGCGCAGCTTCAACGGCGCGCGCCGCCCGTTCATGACCTTCGAGCGCGAGGAGCACGAACAGTCGGTCGCCGAGATTCACAGCCTGGAGCGCGAGGCCGATGAATACGCCGTGCAGCGCGAGCACATCGAGCGGCTGGCAAGCAGCGGCCTGCGCAGCAGCCTGGTCAGTGCGCCGATCCCGCTGTGCGTAGGCGAGCGCGGCATCGTCGTGAGCACGGCGATCCGCGCCTCGGACGAGTTGCTCGGGATTGTGTCGGGGATGGTGCCGATCTCCACGCTGGCCAGCATCCTGGACACGGGCGATGCGACCGAGGCGGCCGCCCTGTTCGATGCCGACCGGCAGGCGATCGCCAACTGCCGCGTGCCGCCGGATCGGCTCGCCCAGCTTGCCGATTCGCTGGCCGGTTACGACTGGCGACGCGACGCGTCCCGCTCGGACGGCGGTCTCACGCAATTCGTCCGGCCGATCGCGTTCGGGGACACGATCGAATGGACGCTCGTATTCGTGGTGGACGAGAAGCGCCGTATGGCTGCGGTAGGCTGGGCGTCGCCGCTGCCGGGGCTGGGCAGCGCCGCCACGGTCGGCCTGCTGGGCGTGGTCGGCGGCGTGCTGGCACACACGACCCGCGCCATGCTGCTGGCCCGGCAGGAATCCGCGGCCCGCGCCGAGCAGCTCTCGCACGTCGCCCGCGTGCATTCGATGAGCGAACTGGCCAGCGGACTGGCGCACGAGTTCAGCCAGCCGCTGGCGGCGATCGTCACCTACGCCGAGGCCTGCGCCCGGCGCACCCGCGACGGTCGCCATTCGCGCGACGAGACGCTGGAGGATCTGGAGGCCATCCGCCAGCAGGCAATCCGGGCCACGGCCACCATCGATCGGGTGCGCAGCTTCGTCCGCAACCGTCCGCCACAGCGAGACCGCGAGTCGCTCAATGCATTGGTCCGCGAGTCGATCCGGCTGCTGGACCCGCAGATCCGCCAGGGACACAGCGAGGTCCGGTTGCTTCTTGACGAGGCGCTTCCGCCGGTGCGCGCCGACGCGATCCAGATCATGCAGGTGCTGATCAACCTGGTCCGTAACGCCATCGAGGCGATGGCGGAGTTGCCGGTCGACGTTCGCCTGCTGACGCTCTCCACGCAGCCGGGCGCCGCTGGCCAGGTCGAATGCCGCGTGGAGGACCGCGGGCCACCGATGTCCGACGAGCGCTTCGGCCGGCTGTTCACGCCCTTCGACACCAGCAAGTCCAGCGGTCTGGGCCTGGGGCTGCCGATCAGCCGCACGATTGTCGAGCTGCACGGCGGGCAACTGCGGGCGGAGCGGAACGCGCACGGCGGACTTACATTCACATTCAGCCTGCCGGTCGATCGTGGGGAGCGTGCCAGTGGCGCCTGATCCAACCGTGTTCATCGTGGACGACGACGATGCACTGCGCGCCGCGCTGGCGCGGTTGATGCAGTCGGTCGGCCTGCCGGTGGAGACGCATTCAAGCGCCACGGAGTTCCTCCGCGGGCATGACTCCGGCCGGCCAGGCTGCCTGCTGCTCGACATCCGCATGCCGGACATGTGCGGGCTGACTTTGCAGCAACACCTCAGCGGCGCCGGCGTTCGAACGCCGATCATCGTCATCTCGGCCCATGCAGACGTCGAAAGCGCCGTGCGGGCCATGAAATCCGGGGCCGTGGATTTCCTGCGCAAGCCGTACGACGCGCAGGTGCTCATCGACCGGATTCGTCAGGCGCTGGCCCTGGACGCGCGCATCCGAGCCGAGCAGGAACGCCGGAATGCGCTGAGTTCCGCGCTCAGCCGGCTGACGCCGCGCGAACGCGAGGTCTTCGACCGCATGGTTGTCGGTCGGACGCCCAAGCAGATCGCCCTGGAGCTGGGTCTCAGTCGCAAGACCGTCGATATTCACCGCGCGCACATCCTCATCAAGATGCAGGTCGAATCCGTCGTCGACCTGGTTCGCGCCGTTCACGGCGCCAGCGCGCCGCCCACCGCCGAACCACGCCTCGGCAGTTCAGAGCCTCGCGAGTAACCGGAATTCAGTCTGCGGCGTCCGGCTTGGCAGACCACCAGGTCGGAAAAGGACGCCTCCGGGAATCTCCCGGTCGCGCGGCCATACTATGGGTTTGCCCCAGGGCGCGTCCCGCCCGATGATTTCCTAGGGAAAGTGCTTACGAACGCCCCCGCAGCACGCCCGTCGCGTCCCCTGTTGCGACGCCTTCGCCAGAACCGCAATATCGTCGCCCTCGGAGCGTTAGGCCCGGTAACTCCGGTGGTTTGCGCGCCGCCGACGGACCCGTGATTTTGATGGCCGAATGCGTTATCGTCCGGCCGGGCGCGGACCGGTGCGACCCGGCCTGCCCTTCGCAACCAGGAACGCATTCGGCGCGCCGAGATTGCCGGTGAACGCCGTTTGAACGCGGAGCCCCAACTGTGAACCCCAGAAACCTGAACCGCCCGCTCGGTTGGCTGGCCGGCTGCGTGATGGCCGCCCTCCTGGTTGGCAACCTGGGCGGGTGCCCGGTCGACAGCGAGGAGGTCTTCACCGAGTCCCTGCGCGCGGCCCTGCAAACCGCGACAACCTCGTTCGTCGACGCTCTGGCCGATTACCTCGCGACCCATTAGCGCCCACGAGGCCGCAGGAGTGGATTTCCACACCGCCGCACGAAACCCGGTGGATGCCCTCATGCACGCAGTCGTGGAATGCGGAGTCCGCAGCGCGCAGCGCCGTCGGCGCGCCGCCGCGCGGCGCCTGCTACTCACGGCGCTGGTGTTCGCGGGTGCCCTGCCGAATTGCACACCCGAGGCGTTTCGCCGCTCCGCCGATCGCGTCGCCTACCAGATCATTGAGCAGAAGCAGGCCGAGGCCCTGGGGCGAGCCGAGGCGTTTTCGGTTGAAACGCCGGCCCAGACGCTGCGGCGCCGCCTGTTGCTCGAACAGCACCTGCCCGTCTCGGACCCCGGCTCGTTCGGCCGGGCCGACATCCAGCCGATTACGCAGTGGCCCGATGCCGACTATCTCCAGCGGCCCGAGGAACCCGTCGCCACGTCGCAGTCGACCAGCCGTGCGACCGCGCTGAAGTTGTCGCTGGACGATGTTCTCCAGATTGCCGCCGCCGAGAGCCGCGAATACCAGGCGCAGAAGGAGTCCGTATTTGTCGCCGCGCTACAGCTCGACCTGGAGCGCAACGAGTTTCGGCTGACCTGGAGCGGTGTGCTGACGGCCCTGTTCCAGTCCAATCTCCAGCAGACGGTCGTGCTCGACGACGAAGGCCGCACCGACCTGCAAACCGTCAGTGGACTGGAGTACGGCGGCTCGACCGAGCTGACCCAGCGGCTGCGCAACGGATTGTCGGCGACCGGCGCGATCGGGTTGGACCTGGTCACGCTACTGACGCAGCGGCAGTTCTTTTCGCGCGGCGTATTCGCAGACGTGACCGCGACGCTCCCGTTAATGCGCGGCGCGGGCGAGTTCGTGGTCAGCGAACCGCTGACGCAGGCCGAGCGGAACGTCATCTATTCGATCTACCAGTTCGAGCGGTTCAAGCAGGCATTCGCGGTGGACGTGGCGAGCGAATACCTGTCGGTCTTGCAGCAGCAGGACTCGGTTCGCAACGCCGAGGACAATTACCGGAACCTGATTGCCTCGACGCGCCGCGCCCGGCGATTAGCGGACGCGGGGCGCCTGCCCGAAATCCAGGTGGATCAGTCGCGCCAGGACGAGCTTCGGGCACGGCAGCGGTGGGTCGGGGCCCAGGAGCAGTACCAGCGGCAGCTTGACGGGTTCAAGACAACGCTGGGCCTGCCGGTCGATGCGCGCATTGAACTCGACCGGGCCGAGTTCGATACGCTCACCCGGCGCGCCCATAACATCCTTCAGTTGAGCGCGCCCGCCTCGGCCGCGAGCGCTTCGGCGCCGGCCAGCCGACCGGGCGAAGCGGCGGACGCGCCGGTCGAATTGCTGCCGCCTGGGCAGGGAGCGGCCGGCCCGTATGAGCTGGCGGCCGATGCGGCGGTGCAGTTGGCGTTGCAGCAGCGGCTTGACTTGCGGGTTGCGATCGGCCGCGTGCTGGATTCGCAACGCGTGGTGGCCGTGGCCGCCGACCAGTTGCGGGCTGATGTGACCCTGCTGGGCAGTGGCTCGGCCGGCGCCCGGCGGACGCTGGGCAGCGTCGGCGAGAACGACGCGATTCTTCGGCCGGACGAAGGCAGCTACTCGGCCTTGCTGACAATCGACCTGCCGTTCGAGCGGACCGCGGAGCGAAACACGTACCGCATCAGCCTGCTGGACTTCGAGCAGTCGCTGCGGGATGTGCAGGAACTCGAGGATCAGATCAAGCTGGCGGTGCGAACGCGCCTGAGCCAGTTGCTCGAAGCGCGCGAGTCGATCCAGATTCAGGCCCAGGCGGTCGAGGTCGCGCGGCGCCGCGTGGATAGCACCAACCTGTTCCTGGAAGCCGGCCGGGCGGAGATTCGCGACGTGTTGGAAGCCCAGGAGGCGCTGGTTTCGGCGCAGAACGCGCTGACTGCCGCACTGATCGATTACCGCGTGAGCGAATTGTCGCTGCAACGCGACCTGGGCGTGCTGGAAGTCAACGAAAAGGGCCTGTGGCGCGAATACACGCCGCCGCAGGAGGGTGCGGGACCATGAGCACAGCGAACGGGCGCGCCAATGGCGGGAGAGTTCGGGCCGCCGCCTGGGCAGGCGGCGCCATCATCGTGATCGTCGGGGCCGTGCTGCTGACGCGTTCCGAGGGACTGGGCGCGCCGCGAACGGACGTGCCGACCTTCGCAACGCAGCGTGGGCCGCTGACCATCAGCGTGACCGAATCCGGCACCATCAAATCGCAGGACCAGATCATTCTGAAGAATGAGGTCGAGGGGCAGGTCACGCTGATCTACCTGATCCCGGAAGGTACGCGCGTCACCAAGGGCGAGCTGCTGGCCGAGCTGGACGGCAGCCAGCTCCAGGACAATCGCGTCGAGCAGCGAATCCGGGTCGACAACGCTGAGGCGGAGTTCATCCGCGCGCGAGAGAATCTCGGCGTCGTCCGCAACCAGGCCGCGGCCGACACTGCGCAGGCCGAACTGGACTACGAGTTCGCCAAGGAGGACGTGCTCAAGTACCGCGACGGTGAATACCCGCAGCAGCGGCGCGAAGCCGAGTCGAAGATCACGATTGCCGCCGAGGAGCTGAAGCGCGCCACCGAGAAACTGAATTGGTCGATGCGGCTCTTCGAGGAGAAGTACATCTCGCAGACCGAGCTGGATGCCGACCGCCTGACGCATGGCCGCGCCAAGCTGGAACACGAGCTGGCGGTCGAGGCGCTGGCGCTGCTCGAGAAGTACACGAACCGTCGCCAGCTCGCACAGTTGCAAAGTGACGTGGAGCAGACCCGCCTGGCGCTGGATCGCGCCAAGCTCAAGGCCAGCTCCGACATCGTCCAGGCGGAGGCCGCGCTGAAGGCCAAGCAGGCCGAATTCGAGCAGCAGCAGAGCAAGCTCGCCAAGATCGACGAGCAGATCGCCAAGACCCGGATCACCGCTCCTCGCGACGGCCTGGTCGTTTATGCGACCTCGACGCGCACCAGCGGGGGCCGCGGCGGCATGACTCAGCCTTTGGAGGAGGGCCAGACCGTCCGCGAGCGCCAGGAGCTGATTTACCTGCCGTCCACCAGCGCGATGATGGCCGAGCTGATGATCCACGAATCCAGCCTGGAGAAGGTCCAGCCGGGCCAACCGGTGCGCGTGACGGTGGACGCGCTGCCCGAGCGCCTGTTCGAAGGTGAGGTCCGCGCGATCGCGCCGCTGCCGGACGCGCAGAGCATGTTCATGAGCCCGGACCGCAAGGTCTACGCCACGAAGGTGTTTCTGCACGGAGAGAACCCCGAGCTGCGCACCGGGATGAGCTGCCGCGCCGAGATCATCGTCAGTGAGTTGAGTGACGCCACCTACGTGCCGTCGCAGGCGGTCGTCCGCCTGGCTGGTCGGCCGACCGTCTATGTCCGCTCGAAGGACGCCTTTCTGCCGCGGACGGTCGAGGTCGGACTCGACAACGTGAGCATGGTGCACATCGTCTCAGGAGTCTCCGTGGGCGAGGTCGTCAGCCTGTCTCCGCCGCTGGACGGCTCGACCGTTCCGCGCGTGGCAGCATCGATGCGAACGTTGACAAGCTCTCAGCCGGCGTCGCGGCCGGCGTTTGCCGGCGGCCCGGCGGGTTCCGCTGAATCGCGCCCCAGCGAGGACGAGCGCGCCGCGATGCGCGAGCGATTCGCCAACATGACCCCCGAGGAGCGCGCCGCGGAGCGCCGCCGCCGAATGGAGTCCATGACCCCCGAAGAGCGCGAAGCATTCATGGAGCGCATGCGCCAGCGGCCGGGCGGCGAAGCCGGGGATTCCGGCGCCGATCGCGGGGACGGCGAACGCCCCGCCCGCAGCGGGCGCGACCGTGGTGAGCGGCCCGAGCGCGCCGCGCGACCGCGGCGTGACGGAGCCGAGTCGCCCGCATCGCGACCGGCGGAGAGCGAGCCAAGCCCATGAGCGCCGCCTCGCGGCTGGCTCCCGATCCGCTTATGGCGCGCCCCGCTGACGCGCCCAGTGAGGCCGGCACCGTCCGCCTCGAGGACGTCTACAAGATCTATCAGGTCGGCGCCAACGAGGTGCACGCGCTGCGCGGCGTGACGATTTCGTTTCGAGCCGGCAGCTTCTGGGCGATCATGGGTCCCAGCGGCTCCGGCAAGAGCACCATGCTCAACCTGCTGGGCTGCCTCGACCGGCCGACCGCCGGGCGCTACGTCGTCGGCGGGCAGGACGTCGCCGACCTCGATGACAATGCCCTCAGCGATCTGCGGCTGCGGCGCCTGGGATTCATCTTTCAGAGCTTCAACCTGATTCCGCAGCTCACCGTACGCGAGAACATCGAGCTGCCCCTGTACTACCTGGAATGGAGCCCGCAGGA
>CAYOHG010000152.1:0-7444 GCA_964403685.1 uncultured Planctomycetales bacterium | reverse complement strand
GGCAACTGGTGCCAAACTTGGTCAGCAGTTGACTCAAGTCGTTGAGGTCGATCACGCCGTCGCCGTTGAAATCTCCCAGTCCGGAGCTGCCGAAGTTGGAAAGCAGGATCGACAGGTCCAGCAGGTCGATCACGCCGTCGCCGTTGAGATCTTCCGGACAGCCGTCGACGCCTTCACCGGTGCGAATCTCGATCACTTCCGAGCAGCACAGGGAGAAGTCCGGCGTATGGATGAAGACCCGGAAGCACAGCGTTGCGCCCGGGGGCCAGTCGCCGGTGACATAGGTGTTGACGTTCTGCACGTCGAACTGATTGATGGTGATCGGGATGTACGTGGGGTTGACGGTGACGTTGTAGACCGGGTCGCTGGGGTCGCAGGGCTCGTACACGATAAACACGTGCCCGACGTCGAATTCCAGCGGCTGAATCGGGATACTCAGCGAGAAGTCGCCGGAGACGTCGTACTCCACGCTGATCGTCTCCCACTGCATGCAGTCGCAGTCGGGAAGGACCACGTCCTGAATGAAATCGCAACAGACATCGTCGGCCGTGTTGAACAGGATGAACGGGATGCTGTAGACGCTGTCCGGCGTCGCGTTGCAGATCGTCAACGTCACGGTGGCGCTGGCGCCGTTGGCCAGACCGCCGGGGAACGAGACGACGTTTGGCGTGATGTTCAGGTCGGGGATGTTCACGTACTGCACCGTCTGTCCGCTGTTGTTGGTCAACGTGAAGGTGTAGGTGAAGCAGCCGGTCAAGCCTTCGTCATCGACCTCGCAGAGCACCGTTTCCTGGCTGATCGTGGCGCAGCCGACGCACGAGACCTCGACGCTGCCAATCTGCGTCTTGGGGACCGAGATGAAGCCGTCCAGATCCAGAAGCAGACTGCTTGCGGCGCCGCCGCCGGTGGCCGGCAACCCCTGCAACCCATAGACCGAGAGAGATGGTGTCAGGGCGTCGCCGGTCGCGTACACGTTGTACGGCTGCCCGGTTCGGAAATCCACGTCGACGCCGCCGGCGGTCGAATGCGGCAGCCCGGAGAATCCGACTTCGAACGTGTGGCCGCTCGGGTCCCAGCTCGACGATCCGTCGCGACATTCGAACTCGAGCAGGCAGCTTGCGTGCGCCCAGGTCAGCGTGTCGGCTTCGTCCGCGGGCTGCGTGGAGTAGGTTCCCATCGAGCGCTGCGCCAGCAGCATCGTTCCGCTCGGACTGAACGAGATGTCGGAGTAGGGCATCTGGTTGCAATCGAATGGCACGCCGTTGAGGACTTCCTGACGGCGCGTCCCCGGCAGAAACTCGCCGGTGGTGGAGTCGCACGCGATCGACCAGACCGTGTTCGGCGTGACCGCGCGGTTGTAATCCGTCCCCCAGATGGTGTAGTACACGCGGCCATTGTGCGGCTCGACGCCCCAGACGCGCTCGCCGAGCGCAACGAAGCCGTTGGGATCGCCGGCTTCCGGCGCCCCGCCGGCGCTAACGGCATTACTCGCGTGGTCATAGGCGCTGAGCACCGCCCCGGATGCCAGCGAGATGCGGTAGATGCGGCCGTCGTCGAAGTTGGTCGCGAAGAGCGTATCGCGACCGCAGTCGATTGCGATATTGCCGATGCCCGGCCAGGCTTCGTCCGGACCGAGCAGCCCGGCAATCACCGGGTCATTCGTGTTCGGCAGCGTCACGAAAGGCGTCGCGGCTCCGGTCACAGTGCTGATCTGATAGATGGCACCCGGGCCGCCGGTGCCGAGCATGTCCGCGATGGGTCCGATGCTGCCGTAGCGGCTGCCGTAGACGCTCGTGTGCGCGACGTAGATGTTGCCATCCCCGTCGATCGCCACTCCGAAAACGTTGCCGATGCTGGAACGCAGCCAGGTTGGATCCGCTGGAGCGAACGTCGCGGTCGCCCAGTTCACCCCCGCCGGCGCGGTGGACGCATTCGACAGGTCCACGACCTGCACCTGCGGGCGGGTCGCGTTCAGCAAGTCAATCGTCGTCGTGACGGAGACCGGTCCGGTGAAGCCGGTGAAGCGCGGCGCGCCGCCGCAGCATTCCCCCGCCGGACAGCCGACCGAGTCACACGGATCGCCCTGGCAGTCGATTCGCAACTGTCCCGGTGCTCCCGGCAGGCCGAAATCCTTGTGCGCGACCTGAATCAGATACTGCCGGCCGCAGACCACGTCACACGAGACGCTGCTTTGAAGTCCGCAGAAGTCGTCGTCGCAGCAGATCGCCGTCTGGCCGGGCATCTGCGGGCACGAGCAGCCGTCCCAGATCGCCAGGTACGTGTTCTGGTTGGTCAGTCCGCAGGTGCTGAACGTGGCGACCCCCGTGCAGCTTGCCGTCCAACAGAACCACACATCGCCAGCCACGTCCACGCCGAACGCATCGGCGCAGAGCACCAAGCCGAAATCCGAACCGGCACCGGTCAGATCGAACGCGAACAGACCGTTGCCGCTGATGGCTGTGGGAGCGGCGCAACTGTCGTTGGCCGGCTGGCCGAAGGCAGAACCGGCCAGCAGCGCCGCCAGGCACAGCCCCCAGGCCGCGACGTTGCGGCCGGGGCGAGTACGTCGACCAGGGTGCTTGTTGATTTCGCCTGCCCGAGACATCCCGCGTTTGGCGGAAACAAATGCGTGACTGGACATTGACTGATCCTCCAGAGCGGTCAGGGAGCGGCGATTCCGCACCGAGGACACCCCCGGAAAAGCGAAAGCCGCCCATCAAGGCCCGATCGTGGCAGGCGCGAGTGCGCCGCGGCGGAATCTCGGTCCGAGTGCCGCCACGCCAGGGAACTCGCCGGAGAAAGCGCAGGCTGGACAACGGCGTCGGCTCGGCCGATCGCCCTGCGCGCTCCCGGCCCCACGGCAATGAAGACGTACGTGTGCCGGGCGCGGCTGGTCGGGATTCAGAAACCCTGGTGTACCGATCCGTGCGGGACAACCTGATCCCGCTGTCGAGAATGACCATCGCGCGGCTGTGGCGTGGCCGCAGGCCGATGTTGCGCTGGTTAGCAACCGGTCGGTTTACGCTCGTGTGCCGTCGGCGGCGTGTGCGTCGCCCGGCCGGATTCCGACGAAGCCGCCGTGCCTGCGGAGGTGGAATTCAGCCTGCGCGGCGCGTGAGCGGATTTTCGCGCGGGACAGGACTGGAGACTCGCGCGAGCGAGGAGCGGGGTACAGCGCCTCGTGGAAAAAAGAGCCCCCCGTTGGCGCGGGGGGCTCGCATCGGAATCGGTGTGCCTTCGTGCCTCCGTGCCCTTTGAGGTGTCGCGCACGGAGACCCGTTGCCGGTCAGATTCTGTCCGGCGCTGCCGCGGGTGTGGCGCGGACCTCAGCGCGGCGGCCGTCCATCAGCGCGATCAGTGACAGCGTGGTATCGCGGACGGTCGTGGCCTGGGAGCTGAGCTGCTCGGCGGCCGAGGCCGATTGCTCGGCGGCGGCGGCGTTCTGCTGGGTCACGCGGTCCATCTGCGACACCGCCGAGTTGATCTGCTCGACGCCCTGGGCCTGCTCGCCGGAAGCCTGCGTGATGCCGTTGAGCAGCTCCGCCATGCGGGTCACACCCGCGACGATGGCCTGGAGCGCCTCGGCGGCGTTGCTGGCCACGGTGGCGCCGTCCTTGGCCCGAGTGACCGACTGCTCGATGAGGTCGGTGGTGTCGCGGGCGGCCTGGGCGCTGCGCTGGGCGAGGTTGCGGACTTCCTCAGCAACCACGGCGAAGCCCTTGCCGTGCTCGCCGGCACGGGCGGCCTCGACCGCGGCATTGAGGGCCAGCAGATTGGTCTGGAAAGCGATCTCCTCGATGACCTTGATGATCTTGCTGATTTCGGCCGAGGATGTGTTGATCCCCACCATGGCGGAGTTGAGCTGCTGCATGGTGGCGTCGCTGCGGTCGGCCGAGGCACGCGCCTCGTTGGCCAGCGCGTTGGCCTTCTGGGCAGACTCGGCGTTCCTGCGGGTCATAGCGGACATTTCTTCCAGGGCGCTGCTGGCCTCTTCAAGCGAAGAAGCCTGCTCGCTGGCGCCCTGGGCCAGTTGCTGGGCCGAAGCGGAGACCTGGTGGGCGGCGTCGCTGACCTGGCTGGCGCCGGCGTGCAACCCTTCGGCCATACTGCGAATGCGGTGCATCGGGCGCGACACCAGGAGCGTAATCAACAGGTAGAACAGACCGGTAGCGCCCGCGCACAGTCCGCCAATCACCTCCATGCCTTGCCAGGAGGCCGCGGCCATCTGCCGATCGGCCTCGTTGAGAGATTGAATGATCTCGAAAGCGCCGTGCACCTCTCCGGCCTTCCAGTTTTCCATTCTGGTGCCGGTCGGGTCCAGCCCCCGGTCATTTCCCCAGTATTCCTGCGACTTGGCCGGGTCGCCGTGACTCAGCAAGCACTCGTCAGTGAGCTTGATGGGGCGAAAGTAGCGGATGGCGTTGCGCGCCGGGTCGAACTCGGAATGCTCCTCGGCGCCCTGGCTCTCGAACATCCGCAAGACCCTGGACTCGACTTCGTCGGGCAGGTTCTTGACGTTACGCGGCTCAAACTTTGGTACGCGAAACTCATAGCCGGCCTGCTCGGCCTTTGCTGCCGCCACGCGCCAGGCGGATACGACCGGAACCGCCGCCAGGACGCGGTTCAGATCGCCGGCGGCGGCCCACTGCTTGAGCATGTCGGCGGTGAAGATCTGCTGCTCCCATTTTGTGGCCGTCTCCTCGCGCGCGCTTTCAACGGTGAGAAGGATCGCGCGGGCCTTCTCGACGAACTTCTGGCGGGTTGCCTCGCGCGTCTTCCAGTTGTTCAGCCAGAGCAGGATTCCGCATACGCACACGAGCTGCGCGATGCCAATCAGAACGATCTTCACTCGCAACGAGATATGGTACGTCCCTTACTTCGTGGGGGTTGGCTGCTGGCCGGACTCAGGTTTGAGCCGCCTGGCCCAACAGTGATAACTCATCGGTGGTCAGAACACGATCAATGTCCAGCAGGATCTTCACCCCGTCACGGACCTTGCCCATCCCCAGGATGAAGCTGGTGTCGACCGAGGCGCCCAGCGGCGGCGGCGGGTCGATCTGATCGGTGGCCACGTCCAGCACCTCCTGAACCGTGTCAACGATGATGCCCGTGAGCGTTCCGACGTCGACGACGATGATGCAAGTCTGCTCGTTGTACGCGACCTCCGGCATGCCAAACTTCAGGCGCAGGTCCATCACCGGGATGACCTTGCCACGCAGGTTGATGACACCCTTGACGAAGGGCGGCATCTGGGGGACGTGCGTGATCTCCAGCAGCCCCATGATCTCGCGAACCTTGAGGATCTCGACGCCGTACTCCTCGTCGCCGAGCTTGAAGGTGAGGTACTTCCCGGCGCTTTCGGTGGTCTTGATGGCCTTCAGGGTGCTGCGAACTTCGGTGGTACCCATCGATCCGGTCTCCTAGGCCGACACGAGTGCAGGGTCGTCGGCGTGCTGAATGGACGCGCTCATCGTGCAATGGTTGACAGGCTCGGGGTGCGGGCCGCCGGTCTCCGACAGCGCCAGGCGGGCGTCGGTTGCCGGATGCGCGCGGGGCGGCACGGCCGGGGCGCGCGTGCTGTTGTGCAGCCCCAGCAGGTGCGTCGGCTCGAGAATCAGCCCGATGCGGCCGTCGCCCAGGATGGCCGCCCCCGAAACGCCGCGGACCGGCTTAAAGCGCTCGCCCAGGCTCTTGATGACGACCTGCTGCTGGCCGATCAGCTCCTCGACCACCAGGCCGATCTTCTGCTGCTCGGTCTGAGTGATCACCACCAGTCCCTGCGTCGGGTCGATGTACTCGCTCAACCCGAAGAGCTGGCCGAGCTGGACCAGCGAGATCAGCTCGCCGCGAACGCGGATCAGCTCGCCGTGGCTCTGTACCCGCGTGATCTGGCTGTTGTCCGGCCGTAGCGACTGCTCGATCATGATCGTCGGAATGATCAGCCGCTCGCGCCCGATCCGCACCAGAATGCCGTCGATGATCGCCAGTGTCAGCGGCAGGCGGATCAGGAACGTGCTGCCGCGCCCCAGCTCCGTCTGGATCTCGACCTTGCCGCGCAACCGCTCGATGTTGCGGCGGACGACGTCCATGCCGACGCCGCGGCCGGAGATGTCGGTCACGACTTGCGCGGTCGAGAAGCCCGGGGCGAAGATCAGCGCGTAGATTTCCGAGTCGCTCAGGTCCTGATCGGGCGAGACCATTCCGCGCTCGATGGCCTTGCGCAGCAGGCGTTCGCGGTCCAGTCCACGGCCGTCGTCGCGAATCTCGATGACGATCGAGTCGCCCTGGTAGTAGGCCATCAGCTTGACGAGGCCGGTCGCGGGTTTGCCGAGTCTGGTACGTTCCTCCGGCGGCTCGATGCCATGGTCTACTGCGTTTCGGACCATGTGCACGAGCGGATCGGAAATGGCCTGAATGACGTTCTTGTCGAGCTCGGTTTCCTCGCCCGCGATCTCCAGCTCGACCTGCTTGCCGGCCTTGCGCGAAACGTCGCGCACCAGACGCTGCATCTTCTGAAGCGTCGGTCCGATCGGCACCATCCGCATCGCCATGGCGGTTTCTTGCACATCGCGCACGATCTTGGTGACCTGCGAGACGTAGCGTGCCAGCTTCTGATCGCTGCGGATGACGGAATTCTGGTTCACCATGGTCTGGGCGATCACCAGCTCGCCGACCGCGTCGACCAGTGCGTCGAGCTTGCCGGTGTCGACTCGGATCGATGCGTCGGTGGCCACGCGCGGCGCGGTCCCGGCCGGCTCACCCACGCCAGCGGCGCCGATGCGCGCCGGCGGCGCATGCTCGTCGACGGTGCCGACCGCTGCCGCCGTTGTGACCGCGGCGCTGGCTGCCGGCGGCGCTTGCACCTCCGTCCGTGCGGGCACGGTCGAGGTCGCGGCCGCGGTCGCGCTGACCGCGGGGGCGGGTGAGGCGCTGACCGGCCCCGCTGGCACGCCCGCCGCTGTCGGGCTGATGCCGTTGCGAACCGTTTGCCGCAACAGCCGCATGAGGTCGCGCACGTCGGGTTGCGGAACGTGGTCTCCGGTCGGGTTCGACACGTAGTTGGCCAGCTCGTTCACCTGCAATTTGAGCATGTCGATGGCGCCGAAGATCACGTCGATGACGGCGGCGGTGATGGACATCTCGTGCTTGCGGCCGAGGTCGAGGATAGTCTCCACCTCGTGCGTCAGCCGGTTGATGTCGCGCAGGCCGAGGAACCCCGCAATCCCCTTGATCGTGTGAAACGGGCGGAACAGCTCATTGATGGCGGCGGCGTCCGACGGCGAGCGCTCGACCGCCAGCAATGCGGTCTCGATCGCGTCCATGTGCTCGCGGCTCTCGTCGATGAATCCCTGCAAGTGCTCGCGCTCGTTGAGATCCACAATCAGCGGTTCGCTGACGTAGGGCTCCGGTTCGTCAGAGGGCGGCGCGGCGGTCACCGCACTCG
>CAYOHG010000151.1:0-7460 GCA_964403685.1 uncultured Planctomycetales bacterium | reverse complement strand
GCCGATAGCTCACTGTGGCGCGAAGCGCCAGGCCGACGCTCTATGCGGTCACGACCAGCTAACCCTCTGAAGGAGCCCTTGCACATGCATTCTCTGCTGAAGACGCTCGGTTGCATTGGCGCCGCCGCGGCGCTCTCGCTACTGCTGCTCGGCTGCCCGGCGGACACCACGAACGACACTGGCAATACGGGCGGCACCGGCTCGACCGATACCAGCGACACGCTGAATGAAACGCAGACCGAAGCCCTTACCGCCGCCCTGGATTCCGTCGAATCGCTGACCACATCCGTGGGAACCACCCAGGGCGCCACGCAGGGCGAAGACAGCCAGGCCTCGCTGAGCACGACGAACACGTGCCCGGCGGTCTCGTTCCAGGCCGCGACTGCCGCCGTGGTCGACGCCTCGCTGACGCTGGATTTCGGCGACGGCTGCAACGCGCTGGGCTCCGATGACTATTTCTGCAGCGGGCAGGCCAGCGGCGAATTCAGCTCCACGCTCGCAGTCGAGTTCACCGCCCTGAGCTGCAACAACAACTCGCTCGACGGAACGGTCGACTTCAGCTTCGACCGCGACGGCGACGACGTGAACTTCAGCGGCGGCTGGGACCTCGTCGCAACGCAGGGCGATGCGACCCTGCGAACCGAGGGTGAAGGCGACGCGACTTATGTCGCCGAGGACGCCGCCACAACGATCAACGTGTTTACCGGGTCCATTCGTACCCACGACGGCGAAACCTACGGGTTTGATCTGGCGACCATCGCCACGTCGTACGCCACGTACGGCAACTTCATTCCGTTCGATGGCGAGCTGACACTCAGCGGCGCTACGATTGAGAGCTTCACCGTCCGCTTCGATGCGAACTCGCCGACAACCGGCGACGTTCAGGTGAGTGTCAACGGCGGCGATTTCGTCGACTACAACCTGTTCGAAGGGCTGTAGCACGTCGACACGCACTCGATGGTCACACTCGCGCGGCTCCGCAAGGACCGCGAGTTGACGGATCATGTTGCGGCGGGCGCCCGACGGTGTCCGCCGCGGTCTGCGCTTCCGGCACCGCGCCGCGAGCGCGTTCCAGCTATAATCCGCTCGCGTCGCGAGCAGGTTCCGCGTCAGCGGCCGGCACTGCGGCGCGACCGGCAGGATGCGGCGGGGCTGACGCGGGAGACGCGGCGTGAGGGTCGGGCCGGCGGTCGAAGTCGAGTCGGTGCTCTATTCGGGGCGCAAATTCCGCCTGGAAATGTGCCGGGTTGAGGATCGCGACGGCGTCGCGCGACGCTACGAGCGGATCTGGCACCCGGGCGCCGCGGTAATCTTGCCTTTGCTGGCGGACGGCCGCGTCGGGCTGATCCGCGTGCACCGCTTCGCCGTCGGGCAAAGCCTGCTGGAATTGCCCGCCGGGACGATCGACCCGCCGGAAAGCCCGGCCGATTGCGCGGCGCGCGAGTTGGCGGAGGAAACCGGTTTTCGGGCCGGCCGGCTGGATCACCTGGTCTCGTTTTTTTCAACGCCGGGAATCTGCGTAGAGCGCATGCACGCCTTCGTGGCCAGCGAGCTGACGACGGGCGACGCCCAGTGCGAGCCCGGCGAACGGATTGAGCTGGAGCCGATGGAGTATTCGATGACCCTGGCGGCGATCGCGGATGGGCGCATCCAGGATTCGAAGACGATCGTCGCGCTGCTGTACTTCGACCGGTTCGTCCGGAGCGGGCGGTAAGCGATGGACCTGTTCTCCTGGTCACTGCGAGTCGGGCGGATCTTCGATATCGAAATCCGCGTCCACCTGCTCTTTCTCCTCTGGGCGGCCTACAAACTGGTCACGGCGGGGCACGCCTGGCGCGATGAAGCCTGGTTCATGGGCATGCTCTTCGGCATCGTACTGATGCATGAGTTCGGACATTGCTTCGGGGCGCGGTCGGTGGGCGGGGATGCTCGCGAGATTCTGCTCTGGCCGCTGGGCGGGCTGGCCTTTGCTCACGCGCCCATGACTCCCTGGGCCCAGTTCGTCACCGTTGCGTGTGGGCCCCTGGTCAACTTGATCTTCTGCGTCGGCAGCGGCGCCGTACTGGTTGCGATGGCGGGGACGATCGAAGTGCTGCCGCTGAATCCGATGTCCTGGCCGAATCTCTATCTGCTCGCGGGCGCGCCCGACTGGATTCTCTACGTCGCGATCTTCTACGCCGTCAACTATTTTCTGCTGGGCTTCAACCTGCTGCCGATCTACCCGCTCGACGGCGGACAGTTGCTGCAGACGATTCTCTGGCCGTTCCTGGGACTGCAACGCTCCATGTACCTGGCCTGCCAGATCGGCCTGGTTGGCGCTGTGCTGTTCGGGCTGCTGGGCTTGCAGCAGGGCGGCATGATGCTCTTCATCGCGATCTTCGGCGGCATGACCTGCTGGCAGCGCATGCAGCAGCTCAAATACGGCATGGTCATCGACGAACGAATTCGCTCGGCACCGACGCGGGCGTACCGGCCCAGCCAGGCGAGCTGGTGGCAGCGCACCTTCGGCCGCGCCGCGCGACGGCAGGCCGGCCCGGCTGAGAACCCCAATCCCGGCGGCTGGCAGCAGAAGCTCACCGAGGAGCGCCGCCTCGAGGACGAGCTCGACCGCATTCTCAAGAAAGTCCACGACAACGGTATTCAGAGCCTCAACTACATCGAGCGCCAGACACTGGAGCGCGCCACGCGTGAACGCCAGGCGCGCGAGCGCGAGCTGGAAAAGCAAACCCGCCTGTAGCCCCCGACTGGTCTGACGCGCGCTGGGAGCACGCCGCCGGGGTCAACGCGCCGACAGCAGCAGCTCATCGCTGGGCGCGAACCCACGCCGCATCGTGTTCTCCGTCACGCAGCGCGGCGCGCAGAACTGGATGAGGTAATCAGGCCCGCCCGCCGGGGCACCGGTTCCCGAGAACTTGAATCCGCCGAACGGTTGCAGGTCGACCAGGGCGCCGGTGATCCGTCGGTTGATGAAGAAATTGCCGCATTCGCACTCGGCTCGGGCGCGCTCGATGTTGGCCGGGCTGCGCGAGAAGATCCCGCCCGTCAGCGCGAAGGACGTCCCGTTGAAGAGTTCGATCGCATGCTCGATGTCACGGGCGCGGATCAAGGCCAGCACCGGCCCGAAGATTTCCTCCTGCGCCATTCGCGCATCGGGCCGCACATCGCTGAAGATCGTCGGGCCGATGTAGTAGCCACTCTCACCGTCGCCCCCGCGGCTGCGCGCGATCAGTTCGCTTACGTCGATCTCCAGCTCGCAGCGGGCCTCGCGCTTGCCGGCCTCAATGTGCGCTCGAATGAACTGCCAGGCCTGGCGATCAATCACCGGCGGAATCGCGCTGCCCGCTTCGTCGGCCGGCCCGACGGTCAACGAGCGGGCCGCTTCGACCAGCCGACGCACGAATCGCTCATACCCGCCCTCGAGCACGATGCAGCGCGAAGCCGCCGAGCACTTCTGGCCGGCGCAGCCGAATGCGGACGTGAGCACGGCCTTGATGGCCTCGTCGAGGTCGGCGTCGACGTCGATGATGATGGCGTTCTTGCCGCCCATCTGCGCCAGAACGTGCTTGAACCCCGGCTGATCGGCTGGATACTCCGCGGCCAGGCGGTGCACCGCGCGCCCCACCGTCGGCGATCCGCTGAAAGCGATCATCGCCACCTGTGGGTGACGCACGAGCGCGTCTCCCACACGGCTTCCCGGGCCCGGCACGAACTGAACCACGTCGGCCGGCACGCCAGCCTCCCGCAGAATCTTCCACAGCTCAAAGGACACCGCCGAGGCCGACCGGGCCGGCTTCAGTACGACCGTATTGCCCGTCACCAGCGCGGCGGCCGTGGTTCCGGCGGGGATCGCCAGCGGGGCGCTCCACGGCGTGATCGCCGCGACGACCCCGCGCGGGGAATAAGAGTATTCGTTGGTCTCTCCGGGCATGTCGCGCCGCCGGGCGTGATCTGCCATGCGCTCCATCGCCTGGGCGTAGAAGCCGCACAGATCAACGGACTCGGACACCTCGCTATCGGCCTCGCGCCAGGGTTTGGCGCACTCCAGCGAGAGCAAGGCTGCCAGGCGATGGCGGCTTTCGCGCAACAGCGTGGCAGCGCGGCGCAGACAGGCGGCTCGCTGCCGCGGGGATTCGAGACGCCAGTGGCGCAGCGCGGCTGCGGCCGATTTCACGGCGCGATCCACCAGTGTGCGGTCGGCCTCGGCCACGCGCGCCACGATCTCTGACGGCCGCGATGGATTGCGCGTTTCGAACCAGCCGTCCCCGGCGAGTTGCTCGCCGCCGATCACCAGCGGGATCTCGCGCCCCAGCCCGCGACGCGTTTCCTCCAGCGCGCTGCGCATCGCCGCTCGGCTTGACTCCAGCGAGAAATCCGTGTCGGGTGTGTTTTCGAACGGGTCCATCAGGGGTTCCTCGAATTCGAACCGCAGCAGCGCCGTTGACTCGGGTGCCGGGCCGCGCCGGCCGGTCTCGTGCGGATCCTCCAGCAGCCGTTCCGCCGGCACTTCTCCGGACGACTGCCGCAGGAACGACTCGTTGGCCGTGTTCTCCAGCAGCCGGCGGATGAGATACGCCATGCCGGGCAGGAGTTGGCCGTACGGCGTGTAGACGCGCACGCGCTGCCCCATGGCGACCGCGGCGCGCTTGATCGGATCGCCCATGCCGTAGAGCATCTGCAATTCAAAGGCGGTCCCGGGCACGTCCAGCCGCTCGCGCAGGGCCATGGCGTAGGCGAGCGAGCGGATGTTGTGGCTGGCTGCGGCGAGGTGCGTGCGGCGCCAGTTCCTCAGCAGCAAGGCGGCTACGCGCTCGTAACAGGCGTCGGATTGCCACTTCTGCTGCCACACGGGACAGGGCCAGTGCCGATACGCGGCCTGCATCGTCTCGCTGTCCCAGTAGGCGCCTTTCACAAGCCGCACCCAGACCGGTGCGCCGCGCTGGCCGGCCCATTCGATCAACGCCGCCGCGTCCGCTTCGCAGTCCTTCAGGTACGCTTGCAGGACAATGCCGAAATGCGGATACGCGCGGAACTCCGCCTCCATCAGCAGCTCGCGGAAAACGGCCAGCGTGAGCGACTTGATGGCGTAATGCTCCATGTCGATGTGAACGTGCGCGCCGCGGGTCATCGCCGCGCGCAGCAGCGGCCGCAAGCGCTCCTTGCACGCCTGCTTCACCGCTTCCGTCGCGATCGGGTCACACTTCGCAAAGATCGACGTGAGCTTCACCGACACGTTCACGCACGGCAGCGGCTGACCATCCGCCTGGTCGATCTGCGGCACGACCGGCCAGTCGGCGGCGTGGTTCGGCAGCCGCGCGATCAGATCGAGGTAGATTCGGTGATAATCATCCGCCTCTGCGCTCGACAGGGCCGTCTCGCCCAGCACGTCGATCGTGAACGCCAGGCGCTGACCGCGCATCCGGCGGATGGTCCGCACGGCCTCTTCGACGGTCGTGCCGGCGATGAACTTGCGGGCCATCTGGATCGCCGACGTGCGGGCCAGCCGCGCCCACAGCCGCGGAACCAGGTCGTCCAGATGCTCAAACGCAAGGTTCTTCTGCACCCAGCGGCGCAAGGATCCGCCGCGGCGGCCTTCCAGCTCGGCCAGCGCGCGCTGCTGATCGCTGATCGCGGGCGCGGACGCGGATGGCGCCTGGAAATACTCGCGCAGGTGCCGTGCGATCTCACGCGGGTCGTCGATCACCGCCGGCAGAACGTCCACAAAGCGGAACGCCTGCACTTTCAGCCATTCGTCCCCCATGAGCAGCCGCAGCAGGCGCTCCTCCCAATAAGCTGGCTGGAAGATGCTGGCCGTCGCTCCGGCGATGCGGTCGAACATCTCGCGACCCAACGCTCGGGCGCGGCGGTCGATATCATGGGGTCGCGCGGCGGGATTCAAGCGGTAACCTCGACGTGGCGAGCGCGATGAGAGCGGAGCCAGGCATTTCGAGTCATGGAGTCGTCGTGGTCCGGCGCGTGCATGCCCCCATTCGCGGCACCGCCGACCGGTGGATCGTACCGCCCGGCCTGCGGAGCGGCAATTCGCGGCCGTTGCGACGCGCAGCGGGCCACCTCTCGCCTTTCGCGATCCGGCGTCTGCCCTTCGACTTGCGGTCGAACCGCGCCGTCATGGCCCCCGCCCTTACGAGTGGAGCGCTCGGGTGAGTGATCTGCCGCGCAGCCCCGCGACGCCTCCGCGCGACCCGGTGCTCGACGGGCTGCGCGGGATGGCCTGTGTGCTGATGATCTTTGCGCACACCTACACGCCTCCCGAGGGCAGCCTGGCGCGGCAGTTTTTTCTTCTGGGAGGTTTCGCGCCCGCGTTCTTCTATGCGGTGGCCGGCGGGCTGGCCTGGGAGCAGGCGCGGCGAAAGTCGGTCCGCGATCTGCTCGAAACGTACGTAAGCGTGTTTTTCTTCGGAATCACCTACAACCTGCTGCTGACCACGCTGCCACGCGGCGAAGCCGTCGCCGCAACCGCGCCAACCGCCGCCGATGCGATGAATGCTGCACTGCGCGCAGTAGCAAGCTGCGACATCCTGCAGATCGTGGCGATGGGCGTGCTGGTGACAGCCTTTGCCGCGCGCAACGGACGCGCGCGCCGCTGGGAGCTGGTGCTGCTGGCCGCAGTCTGCTTCGGGCTGCACCTGGCGCTTTCGCCGCGCGTGCCGGCGACCTTCGGTACGCAGTTTCTTTTCGCGACGGGGAAGTTGAACGGCGCGATCTTCCCAGCGCTGCCGTGGATCCCCGTGTTCCTGCTCGGCGCGGTGGCCATTCGGCAGGGTGTCCGCGCCAACCTCGCCAGCAGCGCCGCCTGCATCCTGTTGCTGGCCGCCTGTCTGGCGCTGCGGCGCCTGAATCCAGCGCTGCCGGGTTTTCACGGAGTGGCGCTGCTGTCTTTCAGCAAGGAGTTTGTTTCGCCGCCCTACCTGCTGCTGACCGCGGCGCTGATGTTTGCTGCATTCGCGATGGCACGGCTGCTGCCGGGCATGCTGGCGCTGCCGCCGCTGCTGCTGTTTGGGCGCGAATCGTTGCTGTTTCTGTATCTTCACATGGGGGCGATCGTTCTGCTGCGGCGCGCACCGCTGGCGGCGTCGCCGCTGCACTGGCTGATCGTGTTCGCCGCCGTTGCGCTCTTGTCGGCTGTGGCAGCGCGCGTCCGGCGTGAGACGGAGCCGCTGCTTTCCGCGCGAACGGTGCAGCTCGCCCTGGCGCTGCTCGCGCTGGTGCTGGGGGCCCTCGCCACGCCATGGGCACTCGTCTTCCTGGCGTCGCTGGCGGCGGGGCTCTCGTTTTCGCTGCACGTTCGCCGCGCCGGCCCGCCGAGCGGGCACCCGCACCCGCTGCTGCGCGCGGCGAAGCTGCGCTGAAGGAAGACCCGTGGCGACCAGCGCAAGGCCGATGGACAGGAGAAGCTATGTGCGCCGCCAACCTCGCTTCCGGGTTTACGATTCGTTGACGCG
>CAYOHG010000150.1:0-7519 GCA_964403685.1 uncultured Planctomycetales bacterium | reverse complement strand
CGCTGCCAGGAGTCCTCGACGATGCCCACGGTTACACCGACTCCGCTGAAGCCGGCATCCCAGGCGGCGTCCGCGTTCACATCGAACAGCGGCTCCAGCTCATTGACCAGGTGCCACTGGTAGGAGAACCGCGGGTCATCGGGAAGGCCCCGAAGCACATGTGGTCGCACCGTGTCAACGAACGCGTCCTCCACGCCCGGTTCGTTCAGCAGCGCCTCGGCCAGTTCGATGGCCTCATCGACGCTGGCAGTTTCGATTACACCATACCGTTCGAGCGCACCGTCTGCGGCCAGCGGGCGGACCGATCGTCCCGGCAGGCGGATTGCGCCGGCCGCCGGGCGGCGCTGGACCACCACGCGGCTGAGCAGCCGCAGCCCGCTCGCCGTTGATTTGGCCGGTGCCTGGCGCCCGATCGGCAAGTCGTCGGCGGAGGCATCCAGCAGCCGTGCGGGCGATTCCGCCGAGTGCGGCGCCGTCACGCTCAGCAGGGCTGGCCCAGTAGACGTGCGAACGAGTCGAGGGGTTCCGCGAGTGTCCGCGGCGTCGGCCAGGCCGGCCAGCGCGATCAGCGTCAACAGGAAGGCGGTACCCTTCCATGCAGGCTTGCAGCTTGGTCGCATTGGCTCCCCTCTCCCGCCACGCTCGTCGCGCATGGGAATGCACAGACCGGCCCACGCAGAATCGTAGGCCCGGGCGCAGCGGCGGTTCAACGGGAACGGCCGCCGCCGATCCGGCCGCGGCCGTGAGGAGAGTTCTGATATTGACTGGCGCCGCGAGAGGGACCGCTAGTCGCCCCAGGCGACCGAGTCGATCGCGTCGCGAAGCTTCGACAGCGCCCGGTTCTGAATCTGCCGGACGCGCTCCTTGGTGACGCCGAACGATTGGGCAACCTCGCGGAGCGTCTTTTGGTCGCGCGGTGCGTTCATCGGCCGCAGGCGGCTCATTCCAAAGCGCTCGGCCAGCACTTCGCGCTCGGTCGTGCTCAGTTCACCGGCCTCGTCATCGAGCACTTCCCGCAGGGCCTCCATGGAATTCGCGTCCTCGCGGGCCCGGCGGATGTCGATCATGTCGCCGCGCTGAAGCTTGGGATCGAACTCAGCCGGGAAGACCGCCCGATAGCGGGCCATCGACGCGACGGCGCGGGTGACGCTGGTGAGGATCGCCCGGCAGGCGTAGGTGCTGAACTTGAAGCCGCGCGAGCAGTCGAACTTGTCGACGCTGCGCAGCAGGGCCATGTGTCCTTCGCTGATCAGGTCGGAGAAATCCGCCCCGCTGACGCGGGCACGCTGCACCATGGTGGGCACCAGTCCGAGGTTGGCCTCGACGATGCGGTCGCGCGTGTCGCGCGTGGCATGGTCCAGCCGCAGCAGCATGCGTGCCGCCGCCAGCGTCAGGTGCCGCTCGGCGAACTTCCGCAGCAACTGCATCTGCTGATAGCGCAGGAAGTTGAACCGCTGGAAGAGCTCGACCTCCTGCTCAACGCTCAACGGCCGGGCGCGCGAATCGGCCGGGCGGGGGGACAAAGGAAGATCGTGGTGCCGGGCCGCATCCGCCTCGATGCGATCCAGACCGAAACGCCGCTGCGCGGCAACGGTCCGAAAATGCGGGTCGGCCACGCACTCCAGCGGCTCGGAAAGCCGCCGGCGAAGCGTCTGCACGTCCTCGGCGCTGAACCGACGCAACACCCGGCCGGTCGGCAGCAGCGCCGCAGGTGTCAGCTTGCGCAGCCGCGACTCGCTCTTGCGAGCGGTGTTGCGAATGTGGCTGGCCATGATCGCCTCCCGGTCGTTGGTACGCGCGGTACGCGTTCCCGGTTCACTTGGATGCGCGTTCGCCCGAAAAAGTCTCACCAAATTCTCGCGCGGCGGTCAATTCACCTTCACCTTGGCGTCGTACAAATTTCGTGCATAACGTTCACGCTGCCAACCTCTTGCAAGTGCGCGCGGGGCCTCTCAACACTGCGTGGAGCGAGTTGGCTGGCCTGAAGCCGCCTGGATCCAGCCGCCGCCGCAACCGCTTACGGACTTCCGGCTGAATTGGCGATCTCGCGCCGCCTCGAATCCCCGCCCGGCACGCACCGGACCGCCCACCGGGACGCCTGCGGCCATTCCTCATACACCCAATGCCGCCGGGCGGTGCAGCCGCTTGCAGCGACCGCACCGCCCGGCATGACGAACAGCAGGCTGTCCGTATTCAGTCGGCCCGCATTACGGGCAGGACTGGCCGAAAGCCACCAGCAACGCCGACAGGTCGTCGAGGTCGACGTCGTCGTCGTTGTCCAGGTCGCCGTCGGACGGATCGAACGGTCCCGCACCGCCGAAGTTGACCAGCATGATCGACAGGTCATCCAGATCGGTCACGCCGTCGTCGTTCAGGTCGGTCGGGCAGTCCGGCACGCTGCATTCGTAGACGGTGATCGTGAAGTCATCGATCGCCGCTTCGACCAGCGAGCCTGAGCCCTGATCCTGCGCGATGAAGCGCATGCGCATGGTTGCCGTCGGGGTGGTCTCATCCGACACCCAGAACTCGTGGTAGTACCAGCCGCCCGACGTTTCGATGCCGGTCGGGCCGACCGTCTCCACGTTCACCCAACTGGTGCCGCCGTTATTCGAAATGTCCACAACGAACGTGTCGGCGTTCGGCGCGGCGCCGGTGTCGTTCGAGTACCAGCGCCAATAGCTGATCTTGGCGTCAGCGGCACTGGACAGGTCGATCACCGGGCTCTTAAGCGTGGTCTTGCCGGAGTCGACGTCGAAGTCGCCGAGGCTGCCGCCGGCGTTGCCATCGGTCACCCAGCAGTTCACGCCGGGGGATGCCGTCACGTCGTCGCCCGGCTGCGCCGCGGTCGGTTGCGGATCCATGCGGTTCCAGAGGCCGGTGGTAGCGTTGTCGCCAGTATCGCCAACCGTCCAGCCCTGGTTGGTTTCAAACGTGTCTGAGAACGGGATGACGGTGCCCGTCGCGGTCACGGCCGAGTAGAACGACGCCGGCGCGTTCTGCGGGTCGTAGACGACCACGCTGGTGGTGGTCAGGGCCAGGAAGAAGTAGTCGATCTGCGCGCCGCAGGCTTGGGCCGGAATCGCCGCTTCGTACTGGTTGGTGCCAACGACGTTCATCGGAATCGTCGTCCAGCCGCCGCCGTCGACGCGATACGAGACCGAACCGGTCCCCGGCTGCGGATCCAGGCTCAGGCCGACCACGTCCACGCGGATACTCGACGGGTCGGTCGGGCTGACGATCGCCGGCAGACCGTTGGGATACACGAAGTCCAGCAGCGAAATCTCCGGGCAGTCGATGTTGTGCTCGGCGAATGCGTTGCAGATGATCCCGTAGTTCGGCGTGCCGTCGGCAATGTTGCCGTTGTCGTCATCGATCGTCAGGATTTCGATGGCTGTTCCGGGGTGGGCCGAGTTGTTGCCCGAGCCGCCGGTGGTCGCCGCTGACCAATCCACGAACATCTGCTGGGCCGCGGCCAGGTCGCCCAGGCCGACGCGGATTTCCCACCAGACGTCCGCCAGCACCTCGCCACAGTAGTGAATCTCGCCGCCACAGGGGTACTGCACATTATCACCGTCGGGATCACGGACGATGCAGTTGGTGCCGCAGAAGTCGCGGCCGATGATCACGTCATCCAGGAGCATGATCGAACAGCAGTCGCCGAAGCCTTCGCCGAACGAGCCCTGCGAGAGACCGAGCGCCTGCACGACGTAATGGCCGTACTCGTGCGCGACGACCGAGCTGTAAGCCGTGTTCACGCAGCCGCCGCCCGAGCGATAGAAATTGATCGTCGACCCGTCGAAGAAGGCGTTGCAGGTCGACGTCAGATTCACGTTGGCGGGCATCTTGTACGACATGCCCGGGAAGCCCGGGGCGCGATCCGCGAAGAAGTTGCGCGTCTTGGTCGTCCAGATGAACGCGTTCACCTGGGCCGTGTTGAATTCGCTGGGCGCGCTGTTGTATTCGAAGTTGCCCGGCCCCGGCGGCGTAACGCTCTGGCTAAGCGACAGCACCGAACCAGCGGTGTTATTCACGTCGGCGTACAGACCGTTATCCAGGTTGGTTGTCACCGTGACCGCGGTCGAGCCCGAGTTCGTGATGTTGTATGCGCCGCCCACGTTAGTGTACGCGCTGTTCCCGCCCGTGATCGCCACGCGGATGATCGGCATGGGCTGAACGGTCGGCAGGTTGGTGGTCTTGTCGGGCAGCGCCCCGGGCGTCGCCTTGCCGTTGACCTGGCCGGAAACGTCGGTGTTCAAAATGTCGTTGCGCACATCGAGCAGTGCGCCCGTCGCCGCGTCGACGAAGAACGTGTAGCGCTCGCGCGATTCCAGCGTCGGATCCTCGCCGACGAACTTCCAGGCCAGCCGCGGCGCAACCCGCGTGGTCTGGCCCATGTACACAACCTCGGTCGGATCCGACCACATCGGCAGGTGTGCGTAGTTGACCGTCGATGCGACCGAATCCAACGCAGCCTCCGGGCTGACCGAGGCGCGCTGAACCGTCGCGGCCGAGAGGTTCGCCAGGTTGCCGGCGGCGTACACCACCCGACCGATCTCGTTGTTCACCAGCACGCGGGCCGTGGCATACTCGACCGGCACGCCATTGACCGTCTGGTTGTAGGCGAACACCGTGAATCGCCCATTGGACAGCTCCGAGCTCCAGGCCAGTTCCAGCTCCGGGTTGGCCGCGCCGAGCGCGTCGTCGTGCGACGCCAGCCACAGCGAGGCGGCCTCCTCCGCGGTATTGCCGGCGGTCATGGGCATACCGTAGTAGCGCACCACGCCCGCTTCGTCCGTCTGGACGCGCAGCCCCGGAAACGCCGCAAGCAATTGATTGACCGCGGGCGCCAGCGGGCCCGCTCCGTTGATCGCACCCGCGCCGCCGAGTTCGTCGCTATTGCTCGCAAACGCGAGCGATGCGCCGCCCAGGGCTAGAATCGCGAATACTCCACCTGTACCGCTTCGACTCGGCATAGCGAACTCCAGCGTGTTGATGTTGCAGCACGAGACTGTCGGATTGGCTCGCAACAACCGACTCTAGCGGGTCGCAAAGCTCACCGCCAGACGTCCGCGGCAGAATCGCCGCAATTGAGTACAATTCAATACGCGCGACCGATAAGCGGCGCGCCCGCCACTGCGTTCGCAACAACCGCACGCCCCCGGAATCGAGCGCGAGTCCGCGTCATGTCTGATCGTCCGCAGCCCGACGCACCGGCGGTCGCCTGTGACGCGATGTGCGGCGGGCTGGCGCGCTGGCTGCGTATGCTGGGGGTCGATGCCAGCTATCGCGCGGGAATCACCGACGCCGAACTCGTCCAGCACGCGTTGTGCGAAGCGCGGCTGGTGATCTCCGGCGACCGGCGGCTGTTCGAGCGGCGCGTCTTCCGCGACGGCTCGTTGCGCGGGTTGCTCATTCCGGTCGGCTTGCGGCTGGACGAGCAGGTGCGGTTCGTTGCACAGTCGATCCCGATCAGCGTTGCGCCGCCGCGCTGCACCCGCTGCAACGGGCGGCTGGAACGCGTTTCCCGAGCGGAGGTTGCAGACGTCGTGCCGGCCCGCAGCCTGGTCTGGGCGGAGTCGTTCGACCGCTGCTCGGCCTGCGGTCAGGTGTACTGGCAGGGTACGCACTGGCAGCGAATCCGCCGCCGGCTGGCTAGCTTCACGGTAGATCGGAGTGAGAATCCGTCTGACACCGGTCCGGCGACTGGCACGGTCGCGAGCTAGCAAGGTCGTGGCCTTGTCCGGCGGCTGGGCGACGCGCTGCCGTTCACACCCACGGGCTGGCTTCGCCAGATCGTGCCGCTCTCCCCATGAGCCTGCCACCGGCCGGCGAAGGGCGCGAGCGACGGCTTCGCGGTAACCGCCGGTGGGCAGCGCGCGCGGCGCCGCGCGGTTGCGTTTTGCCGGTTTGTGGAAATAATGCCGGTAGCGACGGTTCGAGGCGTGTGGCGCAAGGGAGGGCGCGACGCTCATGGCCGACTACAACGAGTACGACGAGCGCGGCGGGCTGAGCCGCTCGGGGTTCCTGGGGGCCCTGCTCGACTATTCCGGCTGGATTGTCATCGGTGTTTCGCTGGGCTGGGGCATTTTCCGCATCGTGCAGTTGCGCGAAGCCGAGGACACGTCCGTCATCCTGGGAACCTTCGCGCTGGCGATTCTCGGTGTGGTGCTGGGGGCGGTCGTATGGGCGATCGGCGAGATTGTGCGACGGTTGCCCGCGATCATGCATGCCATCGAAGGCCTGCCTTCGTCCGCATCACCCGCCAGCGCGCCGGCCGCACCCTCGGCGGCGCGCGTGGATTCTGAAGCGTTCGGAGAGATGCTGCTGCTGCTGCGCGAAGTGCGCGACATTTCCCTGCTGACCGAGGCGCAGCGCGTCATGCGGCTGGAAGCGCAGGGCAAGGCCGCGCTGACGGTATTGCAGCGCGACGTTCCGCAGTTGCTGCGCGAGCACAACTGGATCGAAGCCCGCAACCGCGTTCAGGAGGCCCGCGAGCGATTTCCGTCGTTCAAGGAATGGGACGAGCTTGAAGGGCAGATTCAGCAGATGCGCTCGCAGGTTGAGGCGCGCGACGTGGAAAGCGCCGAGCGGCAAATCCGCGACCTGACCGCGCTGGCCGCCTGGGACCGCGTCGGCGAGGTGCTGCACGAGTTGATGCAGCGCCACCCGGACTCGGCCAAGGCCAACGAGCTGGCCCAGCGCGTCCGCCAGCAGCGCAGCAAAGTCGAGGCCGAGCAGCGCGCCCGCCTGATGGCCCAGACGCAGGAAGCCGCCAGCAAGCACAACTGGGACGAAGCCATCAATCTAGCCAGCGCCGTCATTCAGCGGTTTCCGCGCAGCCCCGAGGCCCAGCTCCTCAAGATGGACCTGCCGCTGCTGCGCGAAAACCACGAGATCAAGACCCGCAAGCAGCTTGAGAGCCAGTACCAGCACATGGTCACGACCAAGCGCTTCGACGAGGCCCTGCGCATCGCGCATGAGATCCTGCGGCAATATCCCGGCTCGCCGCAGGCCTCGGCCCTCAAGGAGCAGATTCCCCGGCTCGAGCAGCGGCTGAGCGGCGCTGCGCGGGCATAAGCGCGCGGGCGCGGGATTGACGGCAACCCTGGAAGACGCCCGCTGGGCGCGCCCCGATGACCGCGGGGGTGGCGATATGGTTCGCCGCTGTGATCCGGCGCCGCAGCGCAGCCTCCCCAAACCACCACGAACCACGTGCGGCCTGCGGCACCGCCGACGTACGTGCTGTATCGCGGAGCTTTATGGGCCATAGACTACGCGCGGTTGCCATGCCGGGGCTGCACGCGACAAGTAAACCACTCGCCATCCTGGCCGCGCTGTGCGCAGCGCTGGCCGGGCTTGCGGCGGCACGCGCTCAGCCCGTGGCCGGCGACGTGCGCTCGGTCGGCTTCGCCGGCCCGGGAGAATCGGCCAACCTCGTGCGCATCGGGCAGTGGTTCCCGATCCTGGTAGAGCTGACCGCGCAGAGCAGCGAGCACCAAGCCGTCTTTCTGCGCCACGA
>CAYOHG010000149.1:0-7523 GCA_964403685.1 uncultured Planctomycetales bacterium | reverse complement strand
CGGCGGCTGAAGGGTTGACCGCGGCGACGCCGACCCACCCGAGCGCGGCGCCGCAAAGTGCCAGCACGCCGATTCGCACGACAGACACGAAAAGGGGAATGAAACGGCACCGCCAACCGGTGCTGGGCGTCCCCGCCGCAGGTAGTCGCGCGCAAGCCTGCATGATCTCTCCGCAGCCGGGTTCGCAGCCGGCCATCGCCGCGAGCCAGTTTCCAAAGGGCGCCGCGCGGCGCCGTGAAAACTCAGGCTAGCCCGGCGGCGCGGCGGGCGTCAACGCCTTTCGCGCGCCCGCCGGCACGAAACAGCCGTCCAACGGCCGGCGCAGATCAGTGCTCGCTCCGGCGCGGCAGGCGCTGAGGCACATTCAGGTCATTAGACAGCTCGCGGATCGACTCCGACTCGCGCAGCGAATCCAGCAGCACCTGCGAAATGATGTCCCAGACGTCATCGGGCAGGTCCACCTGCGTATCGGGGTCGCTGTCATCCGGATCGCGAAACAGGAACAGCAGCTCGGTGAAGCCGGTCGCCGCATAGTCCGGTCCGGGCGCCCAACCGTCATTGTCCCAATCGATGTACGGGTCGGCCGCCGCGAGCACATCGAGGTCGTAGGTCGCCGCCGACAGGCCCAGCGACGTGTTGACGGACTCAATGATGTAATTGGCCAGCAGGCCGGCGGCAGCGTACGCCGGGTGAACTCCGTCGAGCGAAAAACCGCTGCCGCGGACCCACTTGCGCGAAAGCGTCTTGCCGCCGATGACGATGGTCAGGTCGCCTGCGAAGCCGGCGTTGATGAGGCTGCCGACGTCGACAAGGTGCACGTGCGGCCCGCGCGTGGCGGCGTCGTCGGCCAGGGCCTGGTTGAATCCGTCGATGCGCTCGGCGATGTAGGCCGCCTCGGCCTCCGACAGCACCAGCCCGTCGTTCTGCACGCCGCTGGTCTCCAGCGCCGCGTTGGCGTAGGCCGACGTGTAACCGGTCGAAAGCAGCGCGAACATTGGCCCGAAGGTGAACAGCGACGCGCGGTCGCCGGCCAGCGGGTCTTCAATGGGCCCGCCCGGCGGCGCGACTCGCGCGAAACTTTCCGGCACGGCATACGCCGGGTCGAGTTTCTGAAGGTAGAACTCCAGGTCGTCGGAATCAAAGAGATAGCCGACCGAGCTGTAGTACGGCAGCGTCATGATGAAGGTCTCGACGCGCTGCGGGTCGTGGATTTCGCCCTGGATGCGGTCGAGCACGTGCGCGTTCTGCGCGACGAAGTCATCCAGCTCGGTCAGGTTGCGCTCGACGTTGGCCAGTGTGTACGGCTCGAACGAAAGCACCTCCAGCGCTACCGCCAGGTCGATCAACGGTCGCAGCAGCGGCGCCAGCTCGGCGCGGATCTGCTCGTATGGCAGCGGGTAGACTGCCGGGTTCGCCCCGCCCTGCCCCAGCGACGCGAGCGATGAATCGTTGTTTCCGATCCAGTACATCAGCAGCGCCGTGTTGTCAGGATGCGCGTCAAGGTGCTCGTTGATGCGCTCGATCGCGGCGTCGACCATGGTCACATTCGAGCGCGCGAGCAGGTTGAGCGGGTAAAGCACCTTGTCGGTGTCGTCCGCGAAGCGGCTCGGAAGCACATGGTCGCAGAGATACTTCTCGCTCACGTAGTTCTGATCGGCGCCAACGCGCTTGTAGTACTCAAGCCCGTCGATCGAAAACACGTCGGCCCCGTCGATGCCCACGTTGCTCGGCACGACAAACGGGTCGATGCGGGTCTCGTCAAAATCGTACAGCGGCTGCGCGAACGAAAGCGGCAGCACCGCCGCCAGCGACTCCGCCACGCGCTGCAAGTACGCATTCAGCGTGTTGAGCGAGTTGTTGGTGGCGTCCATCGTTCCGTGCGTCAGGCTGTCGCCCAGCCCGACCAGCAGGACCTCGCCGCCGCCCCGTGGCGCCCGCGCGGCCCCCCGGGCCGGCTCGCTCGGCGGCGCCGCACCCGCCACGCCGGCGACGGCAATCAGCAGAGCTGTGGAAAGTCCGCGCACCTGCACTCGGCGCGCCATCCCCGCCGCTTGACTCGGATTCATGCTCCTGCCTCCCGTTGACCTGCCGCGCACCTCGGAACGTCAACCCGGCTGCGTGTGCTTGATGCGGTGCACCAGCGTCTGGGCCGACAGCTTGATGCCGCGGACGTGTCCTTGCAGCGCCTCGCGGTTCGGCGCGTACTCCATGGCCGTGTCGAGGTAGACGAGTTCCTTCTCCACCAGCTCGGCCAGCGACATGGTAAAGCTGTGCATCCCGGCCTGGCGGCTGCCCATGATGATCGCGGGCAGGTCCTGGTCCTCGCCCTCGCGGATCTTCTCCTTGACGATCCCGTCACCCAGCAGCACCTCGGTGGCCGGCACGCGGAGCACCTTCGGATCAATCGCCGGCAGCAGCCGCTGGGCCGTAATCGCCTTGAGACTGTTCGCGAACGCGCTGCGAATAAAGGCATGCTGCTCGCGCGGGAAGAACTCGAGAATACGAGTCAGCGACTGCATCGTGTCCGCCGTGTGCAGCGTGCCGAAGACCAGGTGACCGGTCTCGGCAGCCTGCAACGCGGCGATCACGGTCTCCTTGTCGCGCAGCTCACCGACGAAGATCACGTCCGGGTCTTCGCGCACGGCCGAGCGGATGCCGTCGGCGAACGCGTCGAGATCCAGCCCCAGCTCGCGCTGGCTGACGATCGCCTTCTTGGGCAGGAACGAATACTCAACGGGGTCCTCGATGCTGATGATGTGCACGGGCTGATTCGCGTTGATGTGGTCGATCATGGCCGCCATCGTGGTGCTCTTGCCGCAGCCGGTCACGCCGCACACCAGGATCAGCCCCTCGCCGCTTTCCTCGGCCAGCTTGCGATAGGCGTCCGGCAGATGCAGTTCCTCGAAGTTGGGGATCTTGGCCTTCACCAGGCGAACGGCCGAATGCATGTGGCCACCGGCCTTCATGCAGTTGATGCGGAAGCGGGTTCCGTCGGGCAGGTGATGGGCGAAGTCCAGCGCGCCGACCTGCTCGAAGTGCTCCCACTTGCGCTGCGGGATGATCGGTCGCATCAACTTCTCGATCTCGTCGCCGTCATTGCGAAACGCCTGGCAGTCGGCGCGGCGCAGCTCGCCGGCGATGCGAAAGGTCGGCGGTATTCCCGTCTTAAGGTGCAGGTCGCTCGCCTGGAGCTTCTTCATCGCCTCGAACAGGGGGATGATTGACGTCGGCAGCTCGTTCATGAACGGTCTCCGCGGAGATGGCGACCGCTTGCCCGTCGGACAGCAGCGCCAGCTTGTATCCTAGCCGCCCGCGCAGCGCCGACGAAGCTCGAAACAGCGCGCAATCGCGCCCGCGCAATTGCGACGCCGGGGCCGCCCGAAAGGCAACAAACCGACGGCTCAGCCGCGCGGCGCCTGGGTTTCACCCGGTGTGACGCGGCGGGCCTCAGCCGTCGGCAGGCGGATGACGAACTCAGCGCCGCCGTCGCTGGGTCCGGTCGCAACAATCGTCCCGCCGTGCTCGCCGATGATCTTGCGGCAGACGGCCAGACCCAGGCCGGTGCCGCCGTGGCCCTTGGTGGAATGAAACGGCTCAAAGATCTGTTCGCGCTGGTCTTCGGGTACACCCGGACCATTGTCGCGGATGGAGATCACGACGTGCTGCGCCAGCGGGTCGAACCAGGTGCGCACGCGGATGACGCCCTCGTTGCGCGGGACGGCGTCGAGCGCATTGGCGACCAGGTTCAGCAGGGCCTGGTGCATCCCGTCCGGGTCCAGCGGAATCTCCGGTAGCGGCCCGGCGTGCTCGGCCAGCAGCACGACACCCGCGTCCGAGGCGGGCTTCTGCTCCAGCTCGATGACCTCGTCCACCAGCGTATCGAGGCGCGTCGGTTCGAGCACCGGCTCGCGCTGCTTGCTGAACGCCAGCATGTTCATCATCAGCGTGTAGCACTTGTCCAGGTTGCGGTCGAGAATCCGCCAGCCCTGGCTGGCGACGCCGAAGTCGCGTTTGTCCAGCCCGCGCTGCACCAGGTCGCCGCCGCTGCGCATCCCCTGCAAGATGTTCTTGATCGAGTGCGAAAGATGGGCGGCCGTCTCGCCGGCGGCGGCCATGCGCTCGCGGGCCAATTGCGCCTGCACCAGCCGGGCGTTCTCGATCGCCAACCCGGTCTGGTAGCCGATGGCGCTGACCAGCTTGAGTTCTTCCTCGTTATAGGTGTGCCGCGAGTTCGGACAGTCGAGGTGGATCATCCCCAGGATCTGGTCGCGGGCGACGATCGGAGCGCAGATCACCGAGCGCATGCTCAGGTTGTAGACGCTCTTGCCGTCGCGAAAGCGGTCATCGCCGCTGACGTTGGAGCACAGCACCGCCTCGCGCGTCTTGACCACGTGCTCGAGGATCGTTCGCGAGGCCACGATGGCCTCGCGGTTGGCCTCCGCCCGCGCCTTGCGGCTCTGAAAACGCACGACTTCCGGCAGCATCTCGCCTGATGCGTCGTCGCGCAGAAAGATCACGCCGCGGTCAAAGACGACCTCTTCCAGCAGGATGTCCATGACGCGCGGCAGAAGCTGCTCGGGCGTGACCAGGCTGCCGATCACGCGGGTCAGCTCGACCATCACCTGCCAGGAACGGGCCGCCTGGGCGGTCTGCGGCGCCGCCATGATGACGCTGTCGTCGCTGGAGGCCACGCTGGCCACCACCGCCGAATTCATCTGGTCGTTGCCGACGTCCAGCCGCACCAGGTCGGTCGGGATGTTCGATCCCGAAACCTGCTCAACTCCATCGTCGCCGCTGTACAGCAGCAGCGTCGCCCCGACCTTGATCTGGTCGCCGTGCTTGAGCCGCACGGCGCGCTCGGTGCGCACGCCGTTGACATACGTCCCGTTGGCGCTGTGGAGATCGGCGAGCATCCAGACGCCGCTTTCGCAGCGCAGCTCGGCGTGCCGGCGGCTGACGGTCTGATCCGCCAGCGGCACCTGCTCGGAACCGCGGCCGATCAGCACAACATCGTCGCCGGTCTTGATGGTCCGGCCCTTGTCCGGACCCTGAAGTACATGCAACGTGGGCACCGTGCTCTCCGGTGCAGCGCGAACGAATGTATGTCCGCCCGCCCGACCGGCGGTCGGCCAGCCGGCGGACCCTGCTCCCCGCTCGGCGGATTATACGGACACCCTCCGCCGGAAATGACTGCCGCCCCCGCGCGCGGCCTGATGCCGGGAGCCCCGAGCTCGCGCTGGACTGCCGCCCGCTGAGAGAGCCAACTCAAAGTCCCGAGCCAGCCGAATGCCGCGAGGAGACGACCGAGCCGAGGGCCGCTGGGCCAGAATCTCAACGGGCTGCTCAGCGCCGATCAGCGCTGGTTCAACTCCCGCAGGGCGGCCTTGCGCGAGAGCTTGACGCGGCCCTGGTCGTCGATCGCCAGGACCTTGACCGGAACCTCGTCGCCCAGGTTGACCACGTCGGTAACGGTTCGGACGTAGTTGTCATCCAGCTCGCTGATGTGACACAGGCCATCCTGTCCGTCGGTCAGTTCGACGATCGCGCCGAAGTCCTTGATCGCGGCGACGCGTCCGGTGTAAATGCGACCGACTTCGATGTCCTCGGTCATGCGCTGCACAATGTCGCGGGCGCGCTCGGCCCCTTCCTGCGAGAGGCACGAAATCTGCACGGTTCCGTCGTCGTCGATGTCGATCGTCGCCCCGGTGTCCGCCTGGATCGCACGGATCGACTTGCCGCCCGGACCGATCAGCTTGCCGATCTTCTCCGGGTTGATCCGCAGCGTCAGCAGCCGCGGCGCATGCGGGCTGAGCTCCGCCCGCGGCGTCGCGATGGTGCGGTCCATGATGTCCAAAATGCTCAGTCGCCCCTTGCGCGCCAGTTCCATCGCTTCCTTGAGCAGATCGAACCGCAAGCCCGCGATCTTGATGTCGAGCTGAATGCCCGTGATGCCGCGGCGCGAACCGGCGACCTTGAAGTCCATATCGCCGAACCCATCCTCCTCACCGAGGATGTCAATCATCAGCCGGTGCTCCCGGCCCTCCTGCACCAGCCCGACCGAGATGCCAGCCACCGCCGCCTTGATCGGCACGCCTGCGTCCATCAGGCTCAGCGACCCGCCGCACACGCTGGCCATCGAGCTCGACCCGTTCGATTCGAGGATGTCGCTGACCAGCCGGACGGTATACGGAAAGTCCTCCGGCGACGGGAGGACGGCTTCAAGGCTGCGCTCGGCCAGCGCGCCGTGTCCGATCTCACGCCGACCGGGACCCATGATCCGCCGCACTTCGCCCACCGAGAACGGCGGGAAGTTGTAGTGCAGCATGAACTTCTTGGAGTATTCCTCCATCATCTCGTCGATGAGTTGCTCGTCGGCCACGGTGCCCAGCGTGGTCGTGACCAGCGCCTGCGTCTCGCCGCGGGTGAACAGCGCCGTGCCGTGCGGGCGCGGCAGCCAGCCGACCTCGCAGGTGATCTCGCGGATTTCGTCCAGCCGCCGACCGTCGGACCGCAGGCCGTCCCTGAGAATGCGCGTGCGGACGATTTCCTGCTCGACCTCCTTGACCGCGGCCTTGACCTGCTCGGGCGTCGTTTCGGGCTTGTCGACGCCCTCGGGGCAGTAGTGTGCGACCGCTTTCTCGTAGACCGCCTTGATCGCGGCGCTGCGCTCCATCTTGCCCTTGAGGCACTTGGCGGCCAGCAGCTCGTCGCCGACGCGCCGGCGAACCTCGTTCAGAAACGCCGTGTTCTTCTCGGGCGGCGTCCAGGTGCAGGGCTTGCCCACGCGGCGCTTCAGCTCGTCGATCATCTCGCAGATGGGGATGATGCCGTACTTGTGCCCGAACTCGATCGCGCCAAAGACAACGTCTTCGGGCAGCTCGCGGCAGCCGACCTCGATCATGTTCACTTCCGTCGGCGAGCCGGCCAGGATCAGCTCCAGGTCCGAGTATTCAAGCTGCGAACGGGTCGGGTTGATGACGAATTCGCCGTCGATGCGGGCCACCCGCACGGCGGCCGACGGGCCGTTGAACGGCAGGCCGGAGATCGATACGGCCGTCGCAGCCGCGACCATCGCCAGCACGTCGGGGTCATTCTCCATGTCGCTGGAGAGCACGACCACCTGGATCTGCACCTCGTCCATGAAGCCGTCGGGAAACAGCGGCCGCAAGGGCCGGTCGATCATGCGGCAGGTGAGGACTTCCTTGTTGGAAGGGCGTCCCTCACGCTTGAAAAACCCGCCGGGGAACTTCCCAGCCGCCGACATGCGCTCGCGGTAGTCAACCGAGAGCGGGAAGAAGTCGATTCCCGGGCGCGGAGGGGCCGAGCACACCGTTCCGAGCACCATCGACTGTCCGTAGGTGACGACAACGGCGCCGCCGGCCTGTCGGGCCACGGTGCCGGTTTCGATGATCAGATCCTGCGCGCCGATCGCGCGTGCGAGCGTAACCTTCATAGTTCGTCCTTCAGCAACGACAAGACCACTGGGCCCCGGTCTATCGGCTGGAGCCGCGCGACACCGCCCG
>CAYOHG010000148.1:0-7529 GCA_964403685.1 uncultured Planctomycetales bacterium | reverse complement strand
GGAAGTATACCGCCGCGAGGTGAAGTGCTGGAAGCGCAAGCGCTGCAACAACACCAGCGGGGTCGACGGCGGCAGTTGCGAAATCAGCGGAACGTGTACGCTTTCGGATGAATACATCAAGTTCGGCGGCCCAGCGTTCGAATACTATGAGGGACCGACGGCATGTGCCCTTCAATAGCTCGCTCCATCATCGCCAGTATCGTTGTAATGTCCGGCGCCCCGACACTGGCGCAGGAGCGGGCTCCGGCCCGCGGTCCGCTGACGCCGGCCATACGCGCCTGCCTCGCCTACCGCGAGGCCATCGAGCGCGCCGATGTCCGCTGGGGCTCATGGTCACCGGTGAACACGTTGCCGAACCAGGAGTACGGCCGTCGCTCGCTACTGGCCGGCGACGATGTGATCGAGTTCGACTATGGCGGACCCGATGGCCGTACCGGAATTGATGGGGAAACGGGGCAAGTCTATTACCAGCCGAGCCGCCGCCTAATGCGTGCTGATTACTCCGCCTATTACCAGCTTCCTGACCCATTCGTCGCAGTGTCACCGGCCGGCACGTATCATCCCGAGCTTCCCAGCATCCGGGCGATGGGGTTGTTTCCCACGGAGGGGGAGGTATATGCGCAAGATGTCCGCCTTGAGACGGCCTTTCTTCGTTACCCGCCATACAACGATTCCGACGGCCACTATGAGGAACACCCGGATGGTAGTTACATTGAGGTCACGCTGAAGCTCGCCAGCGGCGACGAGGTCCATTGGTGGATTGATCCGCAGCGTGGACACAACGTCGTACGCTCCGAGCTTTTCGAGACCGGGCGGGTATCGAGGTACTCGGTCTGCGAGCTGGTGCGGTTCGGCGACGTCTGGTACCCAGCCCAGGTGCAATACTTCGCGGGCAACCGTGCCGATCCGTTGAAAACGGTTGGCGTGCACAGCGCCAGCTTCAATGCCCCGGACCTGCCCGAGCGGCTGACGCTTCGAGAGCTGGAGATCGAACCGGGCTTGACTGTCACCGACTCACGCCGCGACCACAAGCACGACCCACTGTACAGCGGGACCTGGTCGGGAGAGGAAGTGATCCGTGCCGCAGAGTGGCTGGAGATGGTTCGGCAGGGCCAAGCGGACTACGGACCGATCGGCAAGGCCTTTCTCGCCTGGGAGGAGTACAACGAAACGGGAAAACTGCCAACCCAACCCATCCAACTCTCTCCTGAGCTGGCCCGAATCGCGCCGCACCATGAGGTCCTGGTGATAGCCACGCGCGCGACCTCACGGCCCGCCGAGCATCCCTGGAAGCTCTACACACGCGAGTTCATCCGAGTGGCGCAGCTTGACCAGGAGCAGACGCAGAAGGCCTGGCTGATCTGCAACGACGCCTGCGAGCGCGGGGCAGCGGTCGCCCTGCGTTTCCGCGACCGGCTCGACAAGCTGAACGCCAAGGCGCGCGAGCTGCGCGAGTCGCCCGAGCCGAATATCGCCGAGCGGCTTATTGCCATCGAGCGCGAGCGGCACGAACTCCTTCGGCCCGTTGACGGCGTGTTCACGGAGCAATTGCGCGACCGTCTGTTCCGGCTTCTCACGCGCGCCCAGTCGGAGCAGCATCGTAGCGCGCTCGAGTCCTTGCCGCCGCCCATCTGGATACCTTGACGGCCAGCGCGGTCGGGTCGCGACCGGTCGATCACAGCATCGCGCTATCGGAAATGCGCCACCGCCCGGCGGAACATCGCCAGCCCGTCACCCTCCGCCCGCGGCGGCAGCGATGTCCAGCAGGGATGCTGCGTCCAGGTCACGAAGCGATCCGGATGCGGCATCAGGCCGAAGATGCGGCCGCTCGGGTCGCACAGGCCGGCAAGGTCCGCCGCGCTTCCGTTGGGATTGGCGGGCGAAGCCGCTGCGCTTCCGGCGACACTGCCCGGCCAGAGTGGATCAACGTAGCGCAACACGCCCAGGCCATCGCGGAGCACGCGTTGCAGGTCGGCGTCGTCCCGAAAAGCCACGCGGCCTTCACCGTGGGCGATCGGCATCTCGTAGATCACGCCGGGCTCGGTGAACACGCAGGGTGAGACCTCCGCCCGCAGTGCAACCCAGCGATCCTGAAACCCGCTCGGCTCGTTGGCTGCCAGCGTACAAAGCACGCGCATCTCGCGCCGATCGCCGATGGCAGCCACCGATGCGGTTCTGGTACCATCGCCACGGGCGGCGGGGCCGCCACCCGCGGCGGCGTCCCCCGCGTGCGTCCCGCCGGCCGCGGTCTCGCGCGGATTCTGTGCGAACGCCTGGTCGGGATAAGGCAGCAACCCCATGCGAACCAGCACCTGAAACCCATTGCAGATGCCGAGGATCAGCTTGCCCGCATGGAAGAAGCGAGCCAGCTCGTCACCCAGAGAGCGTTGCAGTTGAGCCGCGAAAATACGGCCCGCGGCGACGTCGTCGCCAAAGCTGAACCCGCCGGGAATCGTGAGAATCTGGTAGTCGCGCAATAGCGTCGGGTCGTCGCAGGCCTGGCGAAGATGAACCCGTTGCGGGCAGACGCCCGCCAGCGACCAGGCGTGCTCCGTCTCGAGGTCGCAGTTCGTTCCGGCGGCACGCAGGATCAAGACGCGCAGACGGCCCACGCCGTGGCTCCTTTCGAGTAAACGGGCGGATTCTACAGCCGGGGCGGGCCGACGGGGCGCGATGTTCGCCGCCGGCACGTCGCGGTATCCTGCACGTCGTCAACCATGAGCCGCGCATCGGAACCTGACCACGACGAAGCGGGAGAGCTGCGCGCGGCGCTGGAGGCGGCCCGCGATGCGGCCGCACCCGTGCGCGACGGCGCGGTCGCCGGCTATATCCCCGAGCTGGCACGCGTGCCGGCGGACCTGTTTGCGATCGCGGCGTGCACGGTCGACGCGACCCGCGTCGCCCTGGGCGATGCCGGCCGGATGTTCACGCTGCAATCGATCTGCAAGCCGTTTCTGTACGCCTGCGCGCGGGAGGAGCTGGGACGACGGCAGGTGCTGCAACACGTCGGCGTCGAGCCGACGGGCGACGCGTTCAATTCGATCATCCGGCTGGAATCGGGCACCAACCGCCCGCATAACCCGATGATCAACGCCGGCGCGATCGCGGTTGCCAGCCTGCTGGGAGGTGGGCCGGCCCGCTTGACCCAGCTACTGGAGCGGATGGCCGCCTGCTTCGGTCGCGGCGACGTGATCGTCGACACGCCGGTCTATCTTTCGGAGCGCGATGCGGGTGATCGCAATCGCGCCATCGCGCATCTGATGAACCATTTCCGGATGCTCCGTTCCAGCGTTCAGGACGCCCTCGAGTTGTACTTTCAGGCCTGCTCGATCAGCGCCAGCGTGACGGATCTGGCGGCGGCGGCGGCGACGCTGGCGGCCGGGGGCGTGAACCCGCTGACGCACGAGCGGGTGTTCTCGCGGGACTGCGTACGCGACGTTCTGGCCGTCATGTTCACCTGCGGGCTTTACGACCACAGCGGGCAATTCGTATTTGACGTCGGATTGCCGGCCAAGAGCGGCGTATGTGGCGCGATCATGGCGGTGGTACCAGGCCGGATGGGGCTGGCGGCGTTTTCGCCCCGACTCGACGCCAAAGGCAACAGTGTCCGCGCGCTGCGGGCGCTCCAGCAGGTCTCGACCAGCCTGGCCCTGCACACCTTTCAGCCGGCGCCGCGCGAGCCGGCATTCTCCATAGTTGGCGCGCGACGCTTTGCGGATGACGAGAGCACACTCCAGGCGGCGCTGCACGCTGCCAGCGAGGCACAGCCGACGGAGGCCGGCAGGGTGGCCGACTACATTCCCGAGCTGGCCGCCGCCCGCCCGGATGCGTTCGCACTGGCGATCTGCACGGCCGACGGGCGCGAGCTCAGCGTAGGCGACGCCGCGGCGCCGTTTACGATCCAATCCGCGGCGAACCCGTTCACGTACGCACTGGCGCTACAGACGCACGGGCTGGACGCAGTGCATGAGAGGGTGGGTTGCGAGCCCAGCGGCAATCCGTTCAACGCCATTCTGCTCGACCCGGCGACACAGCGCCCCTACAACCCGCTGAGCAACTCGGGTGCGATCGCGGTCGCATCGATGTTGCCGGGCGGCGACTCGGCCGACCGCCTGCGACGCCTGCTGGAGTGGTTCGCTGCACTGGCTGGAGGGGTCGCGTGCCCCGTGGATGTGGGCGTGCTGGCATCCGAAGGCCGGGCCGGGGAGCGCAACCGAGCCATCGCGCACCTGCTGCGCAATTTCGGCGTGATCCGCGAGGTCGAGCCCGCGCTGGAGCTGTACTTCCAGCAGTGTTCGATCCGCGTCAACGCGCGCCTGCTCGCGCGGATGGGGGCGACGCTGGCCGTCGGCGGCCGCCCCCCCTGCACCCGTCGCCCCGTGCTGGCGCCGGAGCTGGTGCGCCCCGTGCTCAGCGTGATGTACACCTGCGGCATGCACGATGCTTCCGGGCGCTTTGCCTATGAGCTCGGGTTTCCCGCCAAGAGCGCGATTTCCGGCGGCATCGTCGGCGTCGTGCCCGGGCGCATGGGCGTGGCCGTGTACTCTCCGCCCGTGGACGCACAGGGTTCGAGCGTTCGAGGCGTCGCGGCGCTGCGAATACTCAGCGAACGACTCGGCCTCGATGTTCTCTCGCAACAGCTCGGCTGACTCTTGCGCGCGGGAGATTTCCGCGTGGGGTGCCAGCCGCTGCGACGATTAGCATGGTGTCGCGGGTGCAACGGCCAACCGCCCCGCCGGAGCCGACGTTGACGACGGCAGCCAGCAGCCTTTCGGTTCGCTACGTGGAGCTGGCGGCGCAGCCGGATGCGCTGTCGCGCGAGTTCCAGCGCTGTGCCACAGCGTTGTTCCGCTACTTCGCCATCCGGGTGGGCGATTCCGACGCGGCCGGCGATCTGATGCAGCAGCTCTGGCTGGCCGCCGCCAGCAGCGCACGCCGCGTCCCTGAGCCGGAGCTCGAGTACTGGCTGCGCGGCATCGCCGCCAAGCTGCTGGCCAGCTACTGGCGGTCGCGCAAGCGGCGTTCCGCGCTCGGCGCAGCGCCGAACGCAGCGCTGGCGCATGAACTCAGTCAGCGTCTGGGCCGTGAGCCGCTGCCCGACGAGTGGATCGAGCGTCAGGACGTGCGCGCGCAGTTGCTGCTGGCCCTGAGCGAGCTGCCCGCCGACGAGCAGGAACTGATCGTGGAGCACTATTTCCACGGCCGGGAGTTTGCCGACCTGGCTCGACAGCTCGGTGTTACGCCTCGAGCGATCGAAGGTCGGCTGTACCGCGCGCGATCGGCGCTGCGCGAAAGACTGCGCTGTCTGGAGTGAGTGGCGCTGCCGGAGCAGCGCCGCGATTCGCAAGAGTCCGCGACGTTGCCCGCCGGCGTGTGCCGGATTTCGATGGGTGGCCGTCACATGAAACCGCACGATCCACATTTCGATCGGCTTGGTCCCAGCGGCACGAACCCGTCCGACCGGACGGGGGATGCCGAGGATCGCCTGGTCGACGCGAACCTGCGGCGCCTCGCCCGGGTCACGGCGCTGCCCGGGATTCCCGGCGAGCGCCAGCGGGCCGCCTGGATGCCGAGCGGTGCGGGTGATGACCAGCCCGGCCAGCGGCAACGTCGCCCCGCGTTCAAGGGGTTGTCCGTGAATCAGCGACGAGTGATCAAGTTTGCATCGGCGGCGGCGGCGGCGGTCTTCCTGGCCTCGCTGGTCTTCGAGCCGACGCGCCAGGCGCGGGTCGAAGCCGCCACGATCTTCGGCAGCCTGCGCAACACGGAATGGCGCGGACTCAGTGTTCAAGCGGAGCGCGTGCACGTCGAGGGGATTCACCTGGACGGTCAGGTGGACGTGCGTTTTCGCGAACCGCTCTCCTTGAGCCGCCTGATGAGCGCTTCAGGCGAGGGCGCCGCACTGTCCGGCGACGCAGTGCAGTCCGTCTATTTCGACCTCGCCGTACGGGCGGACGACGACGCCGACAGCGACCTGGTCGGCCTGGATGTGCAGGCGCGCGGCGCCTATTCGGAGGCCGATACGTGGATCTTCCTGCAAGTGTCAGCCCTGCCGGAGCAGGTGCTGGCGGAATCACCCGAGGCCGCCATTCTGGTCGCACTGTTCGCGCGTGGCGTGCTGCTCGATCTCGATTCGCTGAAGCAGGACGTGCTTAGCGGCGCGCTTTCTCTGGATGCGACGGACGAATCGGACCATTCGGAGGGTTCGGACGATTCGCCCGAGACGGGCGCCGCGGAACGTGGCGCCGCCGTTTCGGCGACGGTTGCGGCGGACACGGATTCCGTGCAGATGCGCATGACGAACCGTAGTGGCTTTCAGATCGATCTGGACGGCGGCCCCGAACTCGACGAGCAGCAGGCGCGCGAACTGGAGGGGCTGCTGCACGGCCTGCTGAGCGGGACGGCCACCGCCGAGCAGCGCCAGACTCTGGCAACGCAGCTCGAGCGACAGGCCGGGCAAGTGACGGTGGAGAAGCAACCTGACGGATCGTACCTGCTGCGGGCTTCGCAGTTGACCGACGACGATCCCGAGGATGCGGCGTTGCTCAAGAACGCCGTGCTCGAGATCACGTATCGCGACGGCTCCGGCGTGGAATCGCTGACGCTGCTGCACTTCGGTTTGGCCGATGGCTCACTGCGGGTGGCATTCAACGAGGCCCTCGCGGATCGGGGACAAGCCGCGCGGCAGGAGCTGACCGACGCGGGCGTCAGGCCGGTCGACGTGGGTGCGCTCGTCAAGATGTTCTCTGGCCCAGCTGCGGAGACGCAAGCGCCGTAGGCGACGGCGTGCGGGAAAGGCCCGAATAGAGGGGATTGGGCACAGGGAACAGGGAACAGGGGAACAAGGGAACGGGGCGACAGCTTCGGGTAGCCGGTCGCGAGCCCCGATTCCGTTGTCCCCTCTTTCTTTTGTTCCCTTGTTCCTTTGTTCCTTTGTGCCCTCTTTCCCTGCTCGTGCTCCCGTTCGCTTTCTGTCCTTTCGTCTCAGCCGGCGAATCGCGCCGCGGACTCGAGCCGATTCAACGGTTCGCTCGGCGAATCGGGCAGGCTGAGTTCCACGCTTTCGCCCGCGCGACCCTCCCGCCGTTTCAGAATGGTCACCTGTATTCGTTGCTGACCGCCGTATGCCGGCAGGGGCTCGACCTGCACACGTGTCACCGCGAAGGTGGGCGTGCCTCGGGGCTGATCGAGGATCAGGAACCCGAGGCCGCCGCCCTGTTCGGCCGCCAATTGCAGCCGACGCGAGGTATAGGGATCGATGCTGCGCAGCGGTGCGATCACCGCCGCCGGTGCCCGGCTGCGCAAAGACTGTTCGCAGACCCACAACGCATCCAGCCGCTGCCGCAGACGCACGAGCAGCAGCCACTCCAGAGGCACGCCGAGTTGAGCAACCCCCGGCGGATAGACTTCATCCCGGTCATCGATGCACAGGATCGGCCGGCCCATCTCCGCGACCGCCGCTCCCGATGCCCGCCAGGCCAGCATCCAGACCGGCCCCGCCGGTGTGCTGGAGACCAGCTCATGCACCC
>CAYOHG010000147.1:0-7535 GCA_964403685.1 uncultured Planctomycetales bacterium | reverse complement strand
CGAGACCGGCGACGACATCACCGCAAATGTCCGCGCCATCCGCAGCGTGCCGCTGGTGCTGACCGGAGCGGGTTGGCCGACGGTGCTGGAAGTGCGCGGCGAGGTCTACTGGCCGCGAGCTGATTTCGAGCACACCAACCGCCAGCGCGAGGCCCAGGGGCTGGAGCGCTTCAAGAACCCGCGCAACGCCACCGCCGGCACGCTCAAGCAGCTTGACGCCCGCGTGGTCGCGTCGCGGGCGCTGGCGTTCTGTGCGCATGGCTTCGGACAGATCGATCCGTTTCCGCGCGACGTCGAGCACGCCGCGCAGCTTTTCGAGCGTTTGCAGTTCTGGGGGCTGCCGGTCAACCCGTTCCGGCGCCGATTTGAGGACTTGGAAGCGCTGGTCGCATTCGTGCATGAGTGGGAACAGCAGCGGGCCGCGTTGCCCTATGATACCGATGGGCTGGTCATCAAGGTCGACTCGCTTTCCGACCGCGAGACGCTCGGCGTCACGTCCAAATCGCCGCGCTGGTGCATCGCCTACAAGTACGCCGCCGAGCAGGCCGTCACGCGCCTGCTGAGCGTCGATTTCCAGGTGGGCAAGCTCGGCACGATCACCCCGGTGGCCAACCTCGAACCGGTCGAGCTGGCGGGCACGACGGTGCGGCGGGCCAGCTTGCACAACTTTGACCAGGTGCAGCGGCTCGACCTGCACGTCGGCGACACGGTCACGGTCGAAAAAGCCGGCGAGATCATCCCGCAGGTGATCGCGGTCGACGCCAGCCAGCGGATCGCCGGCGCCGCGGCGATCACCCCTCCGGTAAGCTGCCCGGCCTGCGGCGGTGAGGTGGTGCGCGACGAGGGCGGTGTGTACGTGCGTTGCATCAACCCCGCCTGCCCGGCCCAGCTCGTCGAGCGGTTGCGGTTCTTCTGCGGCCGCGACCAGATGGACATCGAAGGCGCCGGCGAAGTGCTCGTCGCGCAGCTCGTCAGCGCGGGGCTGGCCGGCAGCGTGGCGGACCTCTTTCGACTCGGCACGCGGCGCGCGCCGTTGCTGGCGCTGGAGCGGATGGGCGAAAAGAGCGTCGATAGCCTGCTGGCCGGCATCGAAGCGGCGCGGCGGCGCCCGCTGAGCCGGCTGCTGGCGGCGCTGAACATCCGCCACGTCGGCGCGACCACCGCGGAGCTGCTGGCCGAGCATTTCGGCTCGATGGATGCGCTGCGCGCCGCCGGCGAGCCGCAATTGCAGGAAGTCGAGGGCATCGGCCCCGAGGTCGCTCGCTCGATCCGACAGTGGATGGACAGCGCCGCGAACGGCAAGCTGCTCGACGAGCTGGCCGCGCTGGGCGTCAACCAGGAGCAGCCGCGCGCGGCGCGAGCCTCCGACGCGCTGCTCGGAAAGACCGTCGTCGTCACCGGAACGCTGCAAAAGTACACGCGCCAGCAGGCCGAGCAGATCATCAAGCAGCACGGCGGAAAGCCCGCCGGCAGCGTCAGCAAGAAGACCGACTTCGTGCTCGCCGGTGACAACGCCGGCAGCAAGCTCGACAAGGCCCGCCAACTGGGCGTGCGCGTGCTGGATGAGAACGAGTTCGAGCGGCTACTGTCCGGCCGGTCGGAGTGATCGCAGCGGCGCTCAGGGCGCGGCGGGCGCTGGTGGTGCGGCCAGGGCTTCCGCCCGGATCGGCCCGGGCTGTAGCTCGGCGAAGTGCGCCGCGAAGCGCGCCCCACTGAGCGACAGGTCGGCCGGGCGCGGCTCGGGCGCATCGACCGTGATGCGCGAGACCGGTTCGAGCAGCGGCCCATCGACGCCCAGCAGCCGTGCGAATCGCTCCACCAGTTCGTAGCGGCTCAGCCGCTGCGGCCCCGCTACGTGCAGCACGCCCGCGATCTCGCTGCGGGTGATGCCGATCAACGCCGCCGCGGCATCCCGCACCCACACTGGCGTGCGGTATTCGTCGATGAACAACCGCAGCGCGACCCGCCGCCGCAGCGCGTCGATCTGCTGTGCAAACGTCGTTGCGCGCGGCGTGCTCGGAAACCCGTACATCAGCGGCAGGCGCACGACCACGGCACGATCCAGGCCACGCAGGGCGCGTTCCGCGGCGAGCTTGGTGCGGCCGTAGACGCTCAGCGGCCGCGGCGTATCGGTCTCGCGATAGGGGGCCTGCTGCCCGTCGAAAACCATGTCGGTCGAGACGTACACCAGCCGGGCCGCGCGTCTGGCGGCCAGCTCGGCCAGCACGCGGGTGGAGTCGGCGTTGACGCGCGCGGCGTGCTGCGGCTGGCGGTGGCAGTCGCTGACCGCGGTCATGCCGCCCACGTGCAGGATGTGCGTCGGCGCGAAGTTGTCGACCGCGCGGTGCAGCTCGGCGGGCTGGGCGAGGTCGATGGATTCGGTCCGGGCCGGGCTGGCTGGCGCCGGCTGCTTACCCGTCAACGCCAGTATGGCCCAGGGCGAGTGCCGGTCGGCCGTCGCGCTCACCGCGCCGAGCCGCGCGAGCACGTGCCCGCCCAGCAGGCCGGAAGCACCGGTCAGAACCCAGCGATCAGCGCCGGAATCGCTCATTCGATCGGCACTATCGGGTGCGGTGCCGCCGGGCGTCAAGCGAACCGCACGCGGGGAAGCAGCGGAACGACGGAACCAGGGGACAAGGGAACCAGGGGACAAGGCGGGAACGGCTCGGCGCAGCTCAGAGTGCCGCTGCCATGCGGGCGCGGCTCTGATTCCGTCATGGCGCCCCTGCGCCATCTCTTTTTCCCTTCGTCCCCGCGCGCCTTCTTCCTTCGGGTTCTGGGAACTCCCGGCGATTTCGCGCATCGAATGGGCCGCCCGGTGGTGGAGCGCTTCCCTGCCGCATCCGCCGGCCCGACAATGGGTATCGAATCAGGGACGATCCACCCGCAAGGAGCTGCCCGATGTGCGCTTCGCATAATCTCCAAGGCCGCCTGGTCCGCTGGTGCGTGACGATTGCACTGGCGGGCGGCGGCGCGGCCGCTTTCGCCGAAGGCAACGACTTCCCCGTGCAGCGCGTGGCGCTGTTCAGCAGCGGCGTGGCCTATTTCGAGCGGGCCGCCGAGGTCAACGGCGATCGCTCGGTCGAGCTGCGCTTCCGCACCGATCAGATCAACGACATCATCAAGTCGCTGGTGGTGCGCGACCTCGACGGCGGCACGATCAACGCCGTCAGCTATGCCTCGAAAGACCCGATCGAGAAAACGCTCAAGAGCTTCGGGGTCGACATCACCGGCAAGCCGACGCTGGCGGGCCTGCTGGACCAGTTGCGCGGCGAACCGGTCGACATCGCCGGACCGCGCAAGCTCAGTGGCGTCATCCTGGGCGTGGAGAAGCAGAAGGTCGTCAGCGGCGATCAATCCGCCGAATTCGACGTGGTGAACCTGCTGACCGCCGACGGCGTTCACCAGCTTCGCGTCGGCGAGCTGACCGGCATCAAGTTCACGAACGAGAAGATCGACGCCGAGCTGCGCAAGGCCCTGACCGCCCTGGCGCAGAGTCACGACGCCGACCGCAAGAGCGTGACGATCGACTTCCGCGGCAACGGGCAGCGGCGCGTGCGGGCGGCGTATCTGCTCGAAGCCCCGATCTGGAAGACGACCTATCGGCTGGTGCTCGGCGAGCAGGGCCAGCCGTTCCTGCAAGGCTGGGCGACCATCGAGAACCTGACCGAAGAGGACTGGCGCGACGTCCGGCTGACGCTGGTGAGCGGCCGGCCGATCTCGTTTGCGATGGACCTGTATACGCCGATCTACATTCCCCGCCCGCGCGAGACGCTGGAACTGTTCGCTTCGCTGACGGCGCCGGATTTTGAGGCACGGGAGGAGCGACCGGATGCAGCGGAGCTTTCGAACGCCTTTATTGCCGGGGTGCCCTTGCGCCGCGCCGCAGGTGAGGGCGGAGCTTCTCGCGGACGCATGGAAGATCAGGCTCATGCCAAGCGCGCCATGGCGTTCGCCGAGGCCGATGCAGCCGGCGCCCCCGCAAGCCCCGCCCCCGAACCGACCATGGCCGAGTCGATGGGCGAGAGCGTCGAGTCGGTCGCCGCCGCCGAGGATGCCGGCGAGCTGTTCGCCTACGACATTACCGCGCCGGTTTCGATCGCCCGGCAGCAGTCGGCCATGCTGCCGATCGTGAATGCCGAGGTGCAGGCCGAGAAGGTCAGCATCTACAACCCCCAGACGCACCCCAAGCACCCGCTGAACGGGCTTTACCTGACCAACAGCACCAACCTGCACCTGATGCAGGGCCCGATCACGCTGTTTGACGGCGAGACCTACGCCGGCGACGCCAAGCTGCCCGACCTCAAGCCCGGGGAGAAGCGGCTGGTGGCCTACGCGCTCGACCTGGGTGCCGAAGTGATCCTGCGGCAGAAGTCATCGCCGCGGGAACTCGTCAGCCTGAAGATCGCCAAGGGCACGGCGGTGCTGTCGCACAAGTTTGTCGACGAGCGCACCTACGTGGTGAAGAACAAGCTGGACCGCGACAAGACCGTGCTGCTGGAGCAGCCCTACAGCGATGACTGGAAGCTGCTGGAGCCCAAGGAGCCGTTCGAGCGCACCGCCAGCCTGTCGCGATTCAAGCTGGTGGTCGCTGGCGGCAAGACCGCCGAACAGGTGGTGAAGCTGGAGCATGTCGCGCAGGAGTATGTGGCGCTGGGTGATCTGGATTTTGACCGCATTCGCATCTTCCAGAAATCGGGCAGCGTCTCGCCGAAGGTCAAGGAAGCGCTGGAGCAGGTAGTCAAGCTGCGGACCGAGCTGGACCAGGCCGACCGGCAGCGCCAGCAGGCCGAGCAGTCGCTGCAAGAGACGATCGCCGAGCAGGCCCGCATCCGCGACAACCTCAAGACGCTCAAGGAAGGCAGTGATGCGTACACGCGGCAGATGAAGAAATTCGACGAGCTGGAGACCGGCATCGAGACGCGCACCGCTCAGGTCGCCGAGCTGCGCCAGACGGTCGAGCAGAAACGCCGCGAGCTCGAGGCGTATCTGCTGGGGCTGAATGTCGAATGAGCCTGCGGCCTGCGGCGATCGGCGCGGTCGGAAGAGATGGAGTCACGGAGTCGCAGCCGAGGGCGGCTGTGCTCCAATCGCACAGAAAGACACAGCCGGGGGCGGCTGTGCTCCATTCTCCGCGGGCTGTCATGGGCTGCTCGCCCGGGCCGGCTGCCAGTCGGGCCAGGTCGGGTCGAGCTTCAGCTTCACGCTGAGCATTTTTCCAAGAAAGCCGAACGTGTCGTCGTCGCGCGTCCAGGCGGCGCGTTCGAGTGCACCCTGCGCCGTCGCGCGATCGCCCTCCGTCAGCGCCCGAACGCCGTGCGCGAAATGGGCCGCGGAAAGCGGATACGGGCCGCGCGGGCGCGATGTCGCGCCGGACGGCTGGCTGGCGGCTAACTCCTCCCACGAGCAACGCCCCAGAATGTACTCGTGCAACCTGCGGGCGCCCGATTCCGTCCAGCCCTGCGAAAGTCCCTGCGCATAGGCCGGTGGCGCCAGCGCGGCGGGCGCGTCGCCTTCCGCACCGAGCAGCCGCCGCAGCGCGCTCAGCAGAATCCGCTCGCTGGCGTCCGGGCGGGCCCGGCCCTCGGCGTCGCGCAGCGTTTGCAGCGCGGCATCCAGCCGCCCCAGCCCGGCTTCAGACAGCGCCCGATGAAACGCCACTTCGGCCACGCCGGAATCCGGCGTATAGCCGCAACGGGGCGAGAATCGCTGGCGGCACATTTCCAGCGCCTGCTCATACTCGCCCAGCCAGAAGTGAATCCGCAGCGGGTAGGCGTAGCGCTCGACCAGGTCGATCTTGAGCGTCTTGAGGCCCGGCGCATCCATCCGCTCCCAGGCCGTTAGCGCTGCGCGCAGCGCGCCGGGTACGTCCGTGCCCGGCAGGTGCGTCGCGATGCTCTCGTAATACTCGGCCTCGGCGACGTACGAGCGGCCGGCGGTCGGCTCGACCTGGATCGCCTCGCGCGCGGCGCGCAGGCTCTGGGCGTACAGTCGTTCGGCCTCGGCGGCGGCGGCCGGACCGTTCTCATGCAGCAGGCTCTCGGCCGCGAGTCGGTACGTATTGGCCAGCAGATAGCGCGGGTAGCCGCGCGACTGCTGCAAGCGGCAGCTTGTTTCCAGCGTCGAGCGGGCTTCCTCGAACTGTTCGCTGCGGGATTCGGGGTGCGCGTACATCATTCGGTTGCGCACCCGCCCCTGGTGCATCATCGCCTGCGAGAAACGGTTGCCCAGGCGAATGGCCTCGCCCAGCGAGTGAATCGACGCGCCCAGGTCGGTCGATGCCAGTGCCATTCCGCGGAAGAAATACCCCGCCGGCGTGGCGTTGCCGCACGCGTCCCCCTGTGCGATCTGCGCGGCGACCAGGCCGCGGGCGCGCTCGCCGCGGCTGAGCACCAGCCGGTCGTAAACCCACGCCAGCAGGTAATGCAGGTCGGCGTCGCGGTTGTCCGCCGCGACAAGCTGCTCAATCAGCGACGCGGCCCGATCGGGGTCGCTGCGTATCCAGCCCAGGGCGCGCACGCGGGCCAGCCGTTCGGGCCGGCTTACCATCGTCGTCAGCCAGTCGAGCTGCGCCACCACCTGGTCGCCGTCGATGTAGTCTTCGAGCAGCGCGGCCCAGGCAGTGCTCAGCCGCTCGTCGGCGTAGGAAACCAGCGCCCAGCGCAGCATCGGCGCCAGCACCAGCAGCAGTGCCAACAGCCCGATCACCGCCGCCATCGCCGGCCGGCGGCGAACCCAGCGCAGGCTGCGGCCCAGCAGCCCGACCCGCCGGCTGCTGATCGGATAGTCTTCCGCGTACCGCCGCAGGTCGCGCGCCAGCTCCGCGGCGCTGCTGAAGCGGCGATGCGGCTCTTTTTCCAACGCCCGCAGGCAGATGGTCTCGAGATCGACCGGGATCGTGGCGTCGTGGCGGCGCGGCGGCAGCGGATCGCGGCTGAGAATCTGGTGCAGCAGGCGATCATAGGTGTCTGCCGTGAACGGCCGTTCGAGCGAGAGCAGCTCGTAGAGCGTCGCCCCCAGGGAATAGACGTCGGTGTGCGGCCCGATGCGGTCGCGGCTGCCGGCGATCTGCTCGGGGGCCATGTAGGCCGGCGTGCCGACCATTTCGCTGGAGAGCGTTACGCCCGGCTCATCCAGAAGCCGTGCCAGGCCGAAATCGGTGATGTGCAGCCGTCCATCGTTGCCTAGCAGCAGATTCTGCGGCTTGATGTCGCGATGGACCACGCCCTGACGGTGGGCGTGATCGAGACCCTCGGCGACCTCGGCAATCATCCGTGCCGCGTGGCGGTAGTCCGAAGGCCGGCGCAGGCTGCCCGACGCGCGCCAGGCGCTGTGACCCGCGTCCACGTGCTGATCGCGGCGATCGCGGCGCTCGCGAATAACCTGGTCGAGCGGGCGCCCCTCGATCAGCTCCATGGCGTAATAGAACATTTCGTTGCTGACGCCCTGCGCGTATATCGGCACGATGTTGGTGTGATGCAGCCGGGCGGCGGCCTGGGCCTCCTTGTGAAACCGGGCGACCGCGCGCTCGGAGC
>CAYOHG010000146.1:0-7568 GCA_964403685.1 uncultured Planctomycetales bacterium | reverse complement strand
CTGCACCTGCTCGGGCAGATGGTGCCGGTGATCGCCGGCTTCGACCGGCCGGCGCGCCGCCGCGCCGACACCGAGGCCGCCCACCGCGACGCGGCGATGGCCTTGCAGGCGCTGCTGGCGAAGCGCTATGCGGAGAACCTGTCGCTGTGCGCGCTGGCCGAGGCCGTGTGCCTGTCGCCGTTCCATCTGGCGCGGGTATTTCGGGCGCACACGGGCGTCGCCATCCATCAGATGCGCCTGCGCCTGCGGCTGGCGGCGGCGGTAGACCGGCTCCTGGCGGGGGAGCGCGACCTGACGCGCCTGGCGCTCGAGTTGGGGTTCGCCCACCATAGCCACTTCACGCGGGTCTTCTCACGGGCCGTCGGAGCGCCGCCCTCGGCGCTGCGGCGATCCGCGGGAAGTGCGCAATTGAGCAATTTTGTGCAAGCCGCCCGCTCGTCACGCTTCTAGAGTTCCTTCGTCCGCGCGGCCCGGCGGGACGCCGAAAGCCGCGCCCCACGAAGGAGCGCATCGATGAGAGCCAGCGCCAGAAAGTGCGCCGTGTGCAATTGGGAGATCGCCGGCCCCGGCCAGGAAGTGGCGATCGACGGAAAGACCGCGCCGGTGTGCTGCGACGAGTGCGCCGAAAAGCTGCGGCAACGGCAGGAAGCAGGGCAATCGATCAGCGTCGACGCCGATCGCCGCGCGATCGAGTCGCACGTTCGCGGCATTTTCGACGCCTACTTCCGCGGCGACCGGGAGGCGATCCGACGCGCCCACACTCGCGACTGGAAGGGTTTCATGATCCAGAGCCGCACGCTTGTGCGCGGGATCGACGATTACATGTCGATGGCTGAAGGCGTGCTGGCGGCCTTTCCGGGCGTCCGGTACGAGTTTCTCGAGTTCGAGGTGGATGTACGCGGCGACCTGGCACTGGTGTACTACGTAGCGCGCGAATGGCTGCGCGATCCGGACGGGTGCGAGCGCACCGTCCGGCTGCGTTCGATCGACGTGTATCGTCGCGAGCCGGACGGCTGGAACCAATGCGGCTCGAATATCTGCGCGCTTCCGGATTAGGGGGTGTAGAACGCCTCCCAGTGCGAAGGCGGCGCTACGGCGCGCCGCAGCGTCAGCCGCGCCGACCGTGTGCTCAGCCGTGCTGAGCGAATCGGCAATGCCGCCCGGGGGCAACCCGTTCGCGAGCGTAGCACGAGCGAAGGTTCTTGGGGGGAGCATCGCCAAGAGCACAATCAGTGGCGACCGCACAGCACGTTGGTTTATCGGAGGCCGGCGGTGTTTGCTGCGAGGTGTTCTTGCGGAAGGGGATTGCTGGTGGTTCCGCCCCCAAGTCTCCGTTTCCGTCCCTTAGCGGCGAGCCCTCGGGAAAGAGGTCGGTCGAGGATCGAAATCCTGGTTCGACTCTCATAGCGCTCAAAGCGAGTGATACCCAACCCGGGGCAGACCAGCTCTTCGTTGCCGGGAGAAGGGCAGCGCGGGTCGTGGGCCGTACTGGCCGCAACCGCTATGAGGGACTGGCATTACGCGGACAATTCACGACCACAAAAAAACGGAGAGGGTGGGATTCGAACCCACGTGGGGAGTTACCCCAACCGATTTTCAAGACCGGCGCCTTGAGCCGCTCGGCCACCTCTCCAGCCCGCAGGACGCGAGGCGTATCGCCCCGCCAGTTCGGGCGAGGCCGCACGCACGAGCACTGTATGCGCCGGCGGATGAATAGCAAGGGCCGCCGCCGTGAACCGTCAATGGCCTGCCGGCGAGCGTTCGCCCGGCCTCAGGCGGCCTGAATCTGCCAGGGATCTGCTGTGAAGCCTCCAGCGGGCTCAATCTGCCAACGTGACCTTGAATGTCAGCTCTTCGTTGCCGCGCTTGATCACGACTTCGACCACTTCTCCGGGTTTGCGGTCCTTCATGACCTCCATGTAGCCGTACAGATCGCTGACCGGCTGGCCGGCGATGCGGAGGATGCGGTCGCCGTCGCGAATGCCGGCCTTGCCGGCGGGTTCGTCGGGCGAGACCCGGTCGATGCGGATTCCGCCGGCGGTGTCGTCCATGTCCGGGACGATTCCGAGTCGCACGCGCGGCATGCGGAACGGCTGCGAGTCCGCGGCAGCGGCCTCATCGGCCGGCTGCGAGTCAGGCGGCTCCTCGCTCCTGGGTACAAACGTCGGGCCGCTCTCCATATTGGCCAGCGCCAGAATAATTTCGTGTGACATCTCCAGGATTTTCGTCGCGCCGTCGCCATTGATCAGGTCGGTGTCGTCGTCCGGCTTGTGGTATTCCTTGTGGATGCCGGTGAAGGGGAACAGCACCGGGATATCCTTGCGATAGAAGCTGGCGTGATCGCTGGCGGAAAAATATGGCGCGTTGGTGCTCGGGGCTTTATAGGTCAGCTCGCGAGCGGCGGCCGCGTGCCGGACGAGATCGGCGAACTCCCGGGCGGTAGAGATGCCATTGATCTCGAAAACCTCGGGCCGGTAGCGGCCAATCATGTCGAGGTTGTACATCGCCTTGATCTTGGTCAGCTCAACCGTCGGATGGGCGACGAAATGCGCGCTGCCCAGCAGGCCCATTTCCTCGGCGCTGAAAGCGATGAACAGCAGCGAACGCCGGGACGCTGGCTCTGATGCGATCACACGGGCCAGTTCCAGCAGGCCGGCGGTGCCCGAGGCGTTGTCGTCGGCGCCGTTGTGAATCTCCGGCTCCTGCGTGCTGCCGGTGGCGGAATCACTGCCTCGCCGCCGGCCGCCCCAGCGCTGCGTCTTGCCCAGGTGGTCGAAGTGTGCGCCGACCACGATGAACTCGTCGACGTCGGCCGAACCCGGCAGGCGCCCCACTACGTTGCGCGTCAGGAGCGGCTTTTTCTCGACGCCTTCGTTTACCGCGATCGACAGGCCCTTCAGGTCCGCCGATTGCCCGCCGCGCTTCTCTTTCAATGCCGCGGCCAGGGTCTTGAGGTCGGGCAGACCGCCGGCCTTGAGCACGCGTTCGGCGGCGGCGCGGGTCATGTGGAGCAGTGGCAATTCGTAGTCGCTGCGCGAGTCATTGTCGGACCAGCGATAGAGATCGTCGGTTTCGTCGCCGGTGTCGGGCGGGTCGACGATGATGAGCGCCTTGGCGCCGCGCGCGCGGGCCGCGCGGGCCTTCGAAGCGAACAGCGAGTGCGACGAGCTTCGCCGTCCGCCGAAGTCAGCCTCCTCGTCGTCCGATTTGGGCTCGTGCCGCAAGGCGATCAGGACTTTGCCTTGCGCGTCAAAGCCGGTGAAGTCGTCATAGTTCTCGTCGGGGGCTTCGATGCAGTATCCGGCGAACGCGAGCGGTCCCTCGAAATCGGCCGCGTCTGTAAACGGCATCGGGGTCCAGTCGGTTCCCACCGCGAGCGACGCCGTCGTGCCGGTCAGAGTCAGCGTGGCCCGCGCCCGGTCAAAGGTCTTGAGCGTGCCGGCGCTGAACTCCTGGAAATAGGTGCCGCTCTCGCCGGCGGGGGCCAGGCCGATGGCTTTGAAGTGATCGGCGATGTACTGGGCGGCGGCTTCGTTGCCCGGCGTGCCCGGTCGGCGACCCTCCAGTTCGTCGCTGGCCAGGTAGCGGATGTGGCCCACGTACGCTTCGGCGGTAAAGCCGGCGCGCGCGCTGGTCGCCTCGCCGGCGGAAGCGGCGGCGACGATCCAGGCAAACAAGCCAGCGGCGAACGCGAGACGTACTTGGCACAGCATGGGCGCATCCTCGTGCGATCATTGCCGGCGCACGCCGCCGGGCGGCGCTGGCCGGACCCGGAAGGGGTCGGACTCGCGAGACGATTCTAACCCGTTTTCGAACGACGGATAGCCGAACGGCTACGAGCCGATCGGGGTTTCGGGCCGGGCGCCGACCCAGCGCGCACGTCGGCCGCGCAGCGGCACCAAAGGTCGAAACACGCGACCAGGTCGCGACGATTGTGCTCCAGGACGCCCGCCAGCGGCGCCGCGTTGCCCGAGCGGCAGAAATGGTGGAACAGGTCCGGAATCAGCGCGCCCGGCACATCGGCCCGCCGCTCCCGGCCCAGAATGACCCGTTCGACCGTCTCCAACCGGCAATCGGCCAGCTCGCCCTTCCAGCGGCGGCGCACCACGTGCAGCAGGTCCGTGTGCTCAACAGCCGCTTCGAGCAGGATGCCGTAGCGCGCGGCTCGTTCGTGCAGGAACGGTCCGTCGAAGGCGCGGCCGTTGAAACTGACCCAGTGCCGGCCGCGCGCTGCGGCGGCGAATCGCCGCAGGATGGCTTCTTCCTCGGGGTAGTCGCGCGCCAGCCATTGCACGATTGTCCAGGAAGGACCGTCCAGCGGCAGGATTCCGATCAGAAAAACCGGCGTGCCAGAAAAACCGCCGGTCTCGATGTCGACCAGCAGGGCCGGCGCTTGGCGGCAAGGCGGCTTGGCGCCGGCGGCGCCGCGTGCATCCCGCGGACGGGCCGATTCTACGGCCGTCTCGACCACCCAGCACGCACCGCAATCGTCGCTCAGCTCGTGGCCTCCGAGCGACTCGACCGCGCGAGCGTTGCAGGGGGGCGCGGTTGGTGCGGGCGTCGAAGTACCGCTGGCCCGACGCGAACGGCGGGATTGCAGAGCGTCCAATCGCTCGCGCAGGTCGTGATCAATACTCCGCTGCGCGGCCGGCAGACTCGGCTCGTGGCGCTGCGGCGCGGTCACGCCAGCGACTCCGAGCCGCGCGACGTCCCCGAACTAAAGGGGCGTGGATCGATGGCAGGCGTCGCCAGCAGTCGGCTTTGCCAGACCGTCAGCCCGACCGTCATCGCCAACACCAGCGCGCCCGTCGTCTGATGGGCCGTGGTCGTCAGCACCTGGAGCACGTGTGGCGGGTCGTCGGGCTTGTCGAGCGTGATCGCAATGAGCGCCGCGACGCCTAGGACGAGCTGCATCCCGAGCAGCGCCAGCAGCGTGGCGCCCCAGCGCGACAGCACAGGCGATGATTCGTACAACAGCCAGGCGCGGGCCGCCAGAGCGCCGACCAGGGCAAAGACAAAAACGGCGAACCCGACGTGCAGGTAGACGCCGAAGAACTGGTGACGCAGCAGCGCCCCGAGAACAAGCTGAAGCAGCAGAGCGGCGAACGAGAATTGCGCAAGGACGCGATCCACCGCGACGGCGGTCTGATCGCCTGGAGCAACCGCATCGCGCCAGCGGCGGCTGACGACGACCGCCAGACCCAGCAGCGACGCAAAGACGATTTGCCCGAACACGCCATGGATGATCGCCAGCGCGATCGCGTTTTCCGTCACGCGCTTGCCGCCGACGACGCCCTGCACGACCACGGCGAGGAACAGCGCAACAGTGAGCCCGCGCACCCAGGTGCGAGTCTCGGTGAACTGCACATAGACCATCAGCACGAGCGTCGTGAAGCCCACCAGCGAGCCAAACAGCCGATGGGCGTGCTCGAAGTAGACGCCGCCGGTCATGCGCGCCAACGGAAACCAGAACATGTTGTAGCCAAACGAGCCGGGCCAGTCGGGCACGGCCATCCCGGCTTCGAAACCGGTCACCAGGCCGCCGATGAACAGCAGCGACGCGGTGGCTGCGACCGCCACCCAGGCAAAGGCCGCGGGCCAGTCGACCGACGGGGCGGTGCGCGGCCGGATACGAGTCGCGGCTATCGCCCCGAGCGTAAGCACCGAAGCCGTCAGCAGGATGGACGCGAGCGTCCACAGGCTGGCGACGCTGGCGCCGCCTGCTTTTCCGAGGAGGCTGCCCAGCACGAGTAGGTTAAGCCCGCCGGTTACCAGGCCGGCCAGAAAAGCGCCGCGCCAGCCGCGCGGTGACATTCGCCCGATGATCCAACCCGCGACCAGCACCAACAGCGCCAGCAGGACGAACAGCGCCGCGGCCGGCAGCGCGATCCCCGGCAGGCGCGCCAGATAGAGCAGGCACCACATGGCGACCGCCGTGCCAAACCCGCCGACGAGAATGTCGCCGATGTCCCGGGACGGACGATCAACCGCATCGATGCACGTGGCTTGCGCAGCGCTCATGTTCAGTCCAATGGGAAAGGTCAACTGCATCATTCTAGCGGCCGGTCGCTGCGCCGGCGACCGCCGCGCTCGGCGATCCTCAGCGCTCCCGACGTCCGCCTGCCGGGGCGCCGGTTGCCCGGTTATACTGACCTGGCCGGTCGTTGTGGCGCGCGACAAGGGCTTCCCATGCATCCATTGGCAATGACGATCGTGCTGGCGGTCGGGCTAGCGGTGTTCACCTGGACGGCGCGGCGGCGCTGGCGGCTGATGCTTGCCGCGGCGGCGCCCGACGAGCGCGGCAATCACACCCGCGAGCGCATCCGGGGCGTCCTGCGCTACATGTTCGGCCAGGAGCGCATGTTCCGCTATCCGGCCGCGGGCGTGGCGCACGCATTCATCTTTGGCGGGTTTGTCGTGCTGGCGCTGCGCACCGTTGTGCTCGTTGCGCGCGGCTACAGCAGCGATCCCGGCTTCGGGTTCTGGCTATTCGACGAAGGTTCGCCGCTGGGGACGCTCTACACGTTTCTCAAGGACATCATCGGTGTGCTGGTGATCGCCGGAGTGGTGTACTTCCTGTATCAGCGGTTGGTGGTCAGGCCGACGCGCATCGAACTGAGCGTCGAGGGCGTGCTCATCCTATGCATGATCCTGGGCATCATCGCTTCCGACCTTTCCTACGAGGCCGGCGGTTTCGTGCGACATGAAACGGAGCCGGCCGCGCGGATGGTCGCACCCGCGGCGGCGTTGCTGTCGGTGGCGCTGTCCGCGGGCGGAACGGCCGTCGCCGACAACTTCTACTACCTCGGCTTCTGGATGCACTCGATTCTTGTGCTGGCGTTCCTGAACTTCCTGCCCTACGGCAAGCACTTTCACGTCCTGACGGTGTTGCCGAACGTCTACTTCCGCCAGCTTGCCGGCATCGGGCGGCTGGCCCCGATCGACGACATCGAGGGCCGGCTCGAACGAAGCGAGACGCTGGGCGTCAAAACCGCCCGCGATCTGAGCTGGAAGGACGTGCTCGACCTGTACACCTGCACCGAGTGCGGCCGCTGCTCCGACAACTGCCCGGCTTTCAACACCGGCAAGCTGCTCTCGCCCAAGCACCTGACGATGAGCCTGCGCGATCACTGCTACGCCAACGAGCGCGCTTTGCTCGCTGGTCCGGGCCCAGCCGCCGCTCAAGCGGAAGCAACCAAATCCACCGGCAGCCCGGCTGATCCGGCGGCGCTGGGTTTCGTAAACCCCGCGGGCCAGCCGGACGAATCCGCCGGCCAGTTGGTGCCGGCGTGGGTGGATGCCGAGGCGATCTGGGCCTGCACCACCTGCGGCGCGTGTGAGCAGGAGTGCCCGGTGCTCATCTCGTACGTCGATAAGATCGTCGACCTGCGGCGCAACCTCGTGCTGGAGCGCGGCGAGTTTCCCGAGCAGTTGCAGAACGCCTTTCGCGGGCTGGAATCGGTGGGAAACCCGTACAGCTTCGACAACGCGCAGCGGGCCGAGTGGGCCGACGGGCTCGGCGTCGCGCTGCTGTCCGAGAAGCCCGACGCCGAGTACCTCTTCTGGGT
>CAYOHG010000145.1:0-7573 GCA_964403685.1 uncultured Planctomycetales bacterium | reverse complement strand
GCGCGACACCGCCCGCTGCGCTACTTGCGCAGCCCGAGCTTCTGGATCAGCGCCAAATACCTTTCACGGGTGGTATTCGACAGGTACTTCAGCAAGGACGAGCGCTTGCCCACCAGCTTCAACAGCCCGCGGCGCGCCGAGTGGTCCTTGGTGTGCGACTGAAGATGCTCCGTCAGTTGCGTGATGCGCGTGGTCAGCAACGCGATCTGAACTTCCGCCGACCCCGTGTCGCCATCGTGCCGACGATGAGCCTCGACGATCGTAGACTTCTGCGTGGTAGCCAACGCCATAGCCCGGTACTCCTTGTCACGTGGGTTTGAGCCAGCCGCGCCACCCGGGCCGGGTTCAACGCAGCCAACGCAACCTGAATCTCAAGCGATTGCAAGTATAGAGGCGACGGCCGACTTCGCCAACCGCCGCGAGGAATCTAGCCGATCGCCCGCAGTAGCGCGGGCACGCCCAGCCCGAGGATCGCCGCGACAACCGCCAATAGCCCCAGCCGGACCGCCCAGCGGGCATTCCCCAGTCCGACCCAGTTGGCGGGTTCCTGCTGCGCCCGCGCCCGCAGGTTGCGGCCCCAGAGAATCGCCGCCAACGCCAGCACCAGCCCCGCCAGCAGCGATCCGCCGGCCGCCAGCATCCACGCCAGCACGTCCGACGGTAACTGCGTATCGCGCGTGAACTGCTGGATCCCGTGCGCCGCGAGCTTCGCCAGAACCACCGGCCGCAGCCCGGAGAACGCCGCGCTCGACAACAGCGCCAGCGCTCCGCAGACGGCGGCGGCCGTCGCCCCGCGCAGCCGCCGGGGCGGGCCGAGGAACGCACCCGGCTCTTCCGCGGCTGCCGCGGCGGCGACCAGGTCTCCATTCGTGGCGACCGCATCGGCCACGTCGACCAGCGGATTGCGCCCGGGACGCATGTTGGGACCCGGCTTGTCGGAAACAATACGCCCATCACGCATCTGGACGATGCGCTTGGCCTGCGCCGCAATATCGGCCTCGTGGGTTACCAGGATGATCGTCACACCCTGGTCATTCAACGAGTGAAAGATCTCCATGATCTGCTCGCCGGTGCGCGTGTCCAGGTTGCCGGTCGGCTCGTCGGCCAGGACCAGCTTCGGGTCATTCACGATCGCACGGGCGATCGCGACGCGCTGCCGCTCGCCGCCGGAAAGCTCGGACGGACGGTGATGCGCCCGGCGTCCCAGCCCGACGCGGTCAAGCGCCGCCAGGGCCGGTCCGCGTGACGCCAGCCGCCGCGCATAGAACAGCGGCACTGCGACGTTCTCGACCGCCGCCGTCCGGTTGATCAGGTTGAATGTCTGAAAGACGAAACCGATGTAGCGGTTGCGAATCCGCGCCAGCTCGCGCTCGGACAGATCGCTGATGTCGCGCCCGTCGAGCTTCAAGGTCCCACCCGTCGGCCGGTCCAGGCAGCCCAACAGGTGCATCATGGTGCTCTTGCCGCTGCCGCTGGCGCCGGTGATGGCGACAAACTCCCCGGCTTCGATCACCAGGTCCACGCCGTCCAGGGCCCGGACGATCGAGTCGCCCATGCGATACAGCTTCGTAAGCCCGGAAATCTCGATTAGCGCCACAATTCACCGATTCCAGCCGCCGAACCCTCGACCGAACTGGCGATTGCTGCAATCAGCCAAACCGCCAGACCTTGCGCCGATCGGCGCCCCGCGAAACGCCGCCGCTGAATCTCACCTGCCCATGGCTGTTCGCCGCTAGCTGCGGGACGCGCGCCGTCGCGCTAGTCGCTGTCCTCTTCCGGCGGCAGTTTGGTGAAAACCTCCGCGTCCACGTCCAGCTTGGCGCCGCCCAACACCTCGACCACCTGCGTCTTGGCGCCGTCCGTGATTCCGAATCGGCAGGGCACAAAGCGCTTCGCAACGCCGCCGGTGCGGGTGCGATCGCTGGTCTTGATCCAGACGCCGCGCTGCCCCTCGAACTGCTTGACCGACTCGGCCGGCACGATGACGGCGTCGGTAACGCTCTCGACGGTGAACTCAACCTGCGCCTGCGTGCCCAGGGGCAACATGAAGCGGCGCTCGTCGGTCACCTCGACGTGCACGTCGAACTGGATGATCGACGTACCTTCGTTGAGCTTGCCCTGCGGCTCGACGCGCGCAATGCGGCCGGTGAACGTCAGTTCCGGGAACGCGTCCACGGTGATCTTGACCTCGCCGCTGCGACGCTGCATCGACTCGGCGTCGGACCGCGCCGCCTCGCGCAGCGCGGAGATGTCGGGCATCGCGTCGACCGGGGAGATGTCCAGCACGCGGCCGTAATCGGACTCGTCCACCCGCGCCAGCACCTTCAGTTTGGAGATGTCCGCCAGTACGGCCACGACCGTCCCGCCGGTGAAGCTGGCCGTGCCCGATTGCACCAGCATGCCGCGCGTAATCGGCACGTCGGTGACGATCGCGTCCTGGCGCGCCTTGATGGTGGTCTCGATCAGCCGCTCCCTGGCGTCCTCGAGCGTCTTGCTGGCCTCCTTGACCACCTGCGCCTGAATCTTGACCGCTTCCGCCGTTTCCTTGAGCGACTGCTCGGCGATTTCAATCTGCGTCCGCGCGTTGACGAGCTGGGCCTGATTGACATTAAACGCGGACTCGGCGAATTTGAGGTCCAGCTTGCCGGCTTGCTTGAGAGCCTCCAGCTCTTTCTGGTGCTTCAGTTCGAATTCCAGGCGCTCCTGCTGCGCCTCCAGCTCCTGAACGCGCGCCTTGGCCACTTCGATATTCGATTCCGCCTTGAGCACGGCAATCTTGGCCTGCTCCTCGGCGCTGCGGGCGCGCTCCAGGGCTGACTCCGCCTTCTCCACCGCGCGCTCTTCGTCGTCGCGCTTCAAGACCGCCAACACGTCGTCCTTGCGAACCGCGTCGCCCTCGGCGATAAGCAACTCGATGACCTCGCCGGACGCTTCCGACTTCACCTGGATCCGCTCGACCGGCTCGATCAGCCCCGTCGCCGTGATCGGCACGCGGATGTCGCCGCGCTCCACCTTGCCAAACTCCGGCTGGCGCCACGGCGGAATGAATCGTTGCGTCGTGCGGACGTAGTAATACACGGCCACGATCGCGATGACGATCCCGAGAATCACCAGCCACTTCTTCATGCAGCCACTCCGCGAAGAACCGGGTTCGGCGGGCACCGCCGGCCAGCAGGCGCCGCGGCCGCCTCATCCCGTATCCCCCCGCTGTCTGCGAGTCTCTGAGATTCACCGCTGGCCGGCCGTCAGGCTCGCACCGCAACCCGCGCCACCGGGAGCTAAACGCACCGACCGGGCACCCGGGCGAACCGCTCGCGCCCCGACCACTGACCGAACTCGGTGGCGACCGGCTAGTGCCTTCCAATTCCCGTCGTACCGCCGTCTGGCCGATACGCATTCGGGTCGCCACGCCGGTAGTCCGGGGAACGACGGAGAGTAAGGGTGCGCACCAGCCTTTGCAACCAGCCGGCCCGAAGTGCCGGCGCGCGCCGCGCTACGCCCCGCGCACTTGTCATGCTCACCACAGTGACTCTCGCAGCACCCGCCTGCTCGCTGACGCACAGACCAGCCTTGCCCGCTTCCGCCGTCACGCCGGCGAACGTTGCGCTCGTACCGCTGCACGGAATCTGGCTGCCGGACCCCGCCGCTCTCGCGGCACAGGCCCAGACACTGAGCCCGCGCCTGAGCGTGCTGCAAATCCGCGATCGGCGGACGTGGAGCGCCGTGGCCGCTGCGATCCCCGCTGCCGCCGCCGAGCCAGACTTCACGCACGGCTGCGTCGTCGGTCTGATCTCGCGCGCCGGACGGCCCCTCAACGGCAACGCTCCGCTCGCCCTCTCCGAGGTCGTCGACTTCGGCGACGTGGCCTGTCTGAGCGGCCAGTTTCGTGGCGGTAGCTTTCTGCCCGACGGGTCGGCATACCTCGCGCTCGCGTGGGCGGAAACCCGCTCCCCGCTTCTGTCGGCCGATATTGACGGTCAAGTGTTTGTGATCGACCCGCCGGACGCTACCCGGCCAACCCGCTGAGTACGGTCCAACTCCCGTTAGGTTGATGCCCGGTCGCGCTCTCCCGGGCGCATTACCCGGCGCTGCGCATGGTGCGGGAGGCGTTGGATCGCGGATACTGGAATTTTACCCATTACCCACTGCGGACTGGGGACTCTGCACCCAATCGCGGGCCGCGACGGGTTTGGTTCGGTCACGTAAGCTAAAGTGTAAACTATTTAGGCTTAACATCTTACAGAAACTTACGCACGATTACATGTATGTCGTTCCTATCGTGGCACATGGATTGCTGTATCCGGAAAGCGACATCGATCAGCGGACGAGAATGGGAGCTCGAACGCAGGTCGAAACGAACCTCGGGCGGCGATCAGTTACAGGGGGAGTTCGCTGGCTCGGCGGGAGGAGGAAACGGGCGCGGGGGGCGCCCGACGAACCGAACCCCGTCCGACGAAAGCGTGGGAGCCAGGCTCGGGCGGGGTTCGTCTTTTGGAAGCTCAGTGCGCTGCGGCCGGCAGGTCGGGTTAAACCCCGGGGGGAACCTGCCGGCCTGCGTTTTTTGTTCGGCCCCTGCTCATCCGCGCGACCGACGCTGTCCGCCCTGCCGATGACGCCGTCGGGTTTGCCCAAGTATTGTCACTCTCTTGCAGATGCAGAACCCTGCCGGCCGAAGCAGCAGTGTCGTCGCTGGACTCGCCGCCTAGCGCGTTGCGGCCTGCCGTCCCACCGAAACACGGGTTTGACCGCACCCTGCGGCGCTTCGACAATGCCGCACCGCGCGGGAGGTTCGCATGCCGATCGTTCGCCTGCTGCGCCCGCAGCAGTGGATCAAGAACGTCTTCGTGTTCGCGGGTCCGGTCTTCGGCCGCAAACTCGGCGAGCCGGGGGCAATCGTGGACACACTGCTGGCCTTCGTTTGCCTGTGCCTGGTCAGTAGCGCCGTCTATGTGATCAACGATATTCGCGACCGCGAGGAAGACCGGCTGCACCCGCGCAAGTGTCGCCGACCGATCGCCGCCGGCGAGGTGACGGTGGCGCGAGCCGCGGCCATCGCACTGGCGCTCCTGCTGGTCGGGCTGGGCGGCGGGTGGTGGCTGGACCGCGGCTTCGGGCTGGTGGCCTGCGCCTACCTCCTGCTGCAACTCGCCTACACCTTCAGCTTCAAGCACGCGGTCATCCTGGACGTAATCGCGCTGGGGATCGGCTTTGTGCTGCGTGCAGTCGCCGGCGCCGTGCTGGTGCACGTGGCGATTTCCCCCTGGCTGGTGCTGTGCACCTTCACGCTGTGCCTGTTCATGGGTTTCAGCAAGCGCCGTTGCGAGCTGAACGCGCTGCTGGCGGAGGGCAACGTCGACCGCGCCCGCCAGCACCGCAAGACGCTCTCGCTGTACACCCCCGACCTGCTGAATCACATGACCACGCTGACCGCCGGCATCGCCGTCGTCAGCTTCCTGCTCTATGCGATCGACGCGCGCACCAAGGCCCAGTTTGGCGACGCCCCTGGGCTGGGCGAGTTCGGTTCGCAGTGCCTGCTCTATACGCTGCCCCTGGTGGTGTATGCGATCTTCCGCTTCGCCGTGCTGGTCGAGCATGGCGAGGTTGACGGCCCGACCGACGTCGTGCTCAAGGACCGGCCGTTCCAGATCGCCATCGTGCTGTGGGTCGCGGCGGCAGTCGCGATCGTGTATCAGACCGAAGAACTGCGCTGGCTCGCCCGCGCACTGACTGAACGCTGACCGATCAAGGCCGCGTGCGAACCACCCGCCGCACCGCTACCCTGCACCGCGTGGCCGCGACGGGCCGATCAGGCCGGCCGTGTCGCGGGCGAATTGCTCGCAGGCAGCGCGAATCGCAGCCGGCCAGTCCGCGCCGAAACGCGCCTTGGATTCCGCCGTCTCGAACGCGAAGAGCACGGAGCGCGAAGCGTTGACGATCGCGCCGCTGCCGTCGCTGCGAAAGCACGGCCGGCACGACTCCGCCGTTGCCCCTTGCGCCCCGTAGCCCGGCACGAGGAATGGCGTCTCGGGCATCGCCGCCCGCAGCGCCGCCGTCGAGGCGGCGTCCTTCGGCGCCACCACGGCCCCCACGCACGACAGGCCGCACGCCCCCAGCGCCCCCGGCGATCGTCCCCACGCGCGCACCAGCTCCGCCAGGTGCTGGTAAAAGTGGCGCGACTCGCCGAACTCGTGCACCGCGTCAGCCCCGGGATCCGACGGCCGCACCAGCACAAACAGCCCGCGACCGGTCGTGATCGCCGCGTCGATGAACGGCCGCACGGCGTTGACGCCCAAATAGCCCGCCAGCGTCACCGCGTCAGGAATGCGGTCGGGCTCCACATCCGCGAACGCGGGCTGAGCCAGATGACCACGCGCGTACAACTGCGCCGTTGAACCGATGTCGCCACGCTTCACGTCGCCGATGACCAGCAGCCCGCGGCGATGGGCCGATTGCACCAGGCGGTAGTACGCTGCCACGCCCCATTCGTAGAACGCTTCGAAGAACGCCGAGTTGATCTTGACGGCCGGCACGAGCCCGGCGACCGCATCGAGCGCGGCTTCACAGAACCGCTCGATTGCGGCGGCGGCGGAGGCAGCGTCGGCAACCGTCGGCCGCAGCGCCTCCGGCAGGCGCTCAAGAACCGGATCCAGCCCGACGACGCCGGGAGTGCCGCGGACCCGGATGGCGGCTTGCAGGCGATCCGCGAAATGAAGCGGATGCGAGCGCGGAGGCGGATGCTTCCCCGAATTCACGCGCAGCTCACGGTTCGACCCGCCGCATCACGGCCGCCGGCTGCCGCGCGCCGCCTTCGCCCACCAGCATGCGGAAGGAATCGCTGACGCTGATGCTCGGAAAGACGGCCGCATATACGTGCGCCAGCCCGATGCGCGAGCTGAAATCGATCGCATACGTCTGCCCCGGCGGAGCATGGACCGCGTAGCTGGCCCACACGTTCTGCCGCCCGATCCGCGCGCCGCCCGGCATTTGGGACGGCGCAGCAACCGGCGGCGACACCGGCCCGACGCCACTCTCAGGGCCGCGCCGCGGGCGGTAAAAGGCCAGCAGGTTTTCGTCTTCCCTCTTGTCCAGGCCCAGCGCGCGCTGCTCTTCGGCCGTCAGCTCCGGTTCCTGAAAGGTCGGCACGATCCGCCCGCGCCGCGACACGCTCTGCCCGCGGTCGTCGACCGAAATCCGCGCCGGCAGCCGCCGCTGCAAGGCCGGGAAATCGGGCAGCTCCGCCACGTTGGGCGTAGCGCGCGGCGCCGCCGAGCTGGCCATCGACGTCTTCGGCGGCGCGGCCGCGGGATGCGCCGCCGCCGGCGCGCCAGTCCGCTGCGTGCAGCCGCACAGGACCAGCGGCGCGAGCCAGGCGGCCGCGATCGCCAAAAGGCACGTAACCACGAACAGCCGCACAGTCATTTGGGAAGGGCGCTCCTTCAGCTGGGCGTCCGGCCGGGCCACGCCCAGCTCCGCCTGGTGTTGGCGGAGCAAGTAGAAAGTCTGCTGCACGATCAGCGCAGCAAGGATCGGCGTCGCCGCCTCGTCGCGCGCCGCCATCGCCGCCCCTGCGAAC
>CAYOHG010000144.1:0-7587 GCA_964403685.1 uncultured Planctomycetales bacterium | reverse complement strand
CCTCCGATTCGCGCCGGCGGGTCGTGATCTGCACGCGCGACACCGACGCGATGCTGGCCAGCGCCTCGCCGCGAAAGCCCAGCGTCTGAATGTTGAACAGGTCGTCGTCGCCGCGGAGCTTGCTGGTCGCGTGCGGCTCGACCGCCAGCCGCAGATCGTCGGCATCCATGCCCAGGCCGTCGTCGCGGACGGAGATCAGCTCGCGCCCGCCGTCGGCGATCGCAATGTCGATTCGCCGCGCGCCGGCGTCCAAAGCGTTCTCGACCAGCTCCTTGACCACGCTGGCGGGGCGCTCAATGCACTCGCCGGCGGCGATACGGTTGATCAGGTCGGTCGAAAGCCTGCGAATGATGCCCATGCCGCCGACGCGCGCCTCCGAGCGGGAGTATACCGAGGCGCTGCCCGCGGCGCGGCCATTCGTGCGGCGGCGCTGAGGCCGGCGACCGTCACGGTACGCGAAGCGCCGTCAGGTCGGATGCGAACGGCGCGCGGCCGACGGCGCGGGCGCTTCCACGCGCCGGCCGAGCGACAGGCTCCAGCGGTTGTTCAGAAGCACGATCGCCGCCAGCAGCGCGACCAGTGAGATCAGAAAGACGATCGGACGGGTCTCGTCGAGCACATAGATGGCCAGGAAGCGGTTGCCGCGGGCGTGCTCGGCCAGCCAGGCCGCCAGCCCCTGGGCCCGCGCCAGCGGCGTCTCGTCCGTGCACGCCGCGCCCGCAGACCCCGCCTGCCCCGCGGCCGCTTGACGCGCAGCATCGGCGGGCGTGCTGCTGGCGGTCGGCGCCGGCTGGACGATCAGGCGTTCAACGTCGGGCCGCTCGAAGCCTAACTCGCCCTGCGCGACGCGCTCCTGGTAGTCGCGGTCGTGCAGCAAGTGCTCAATCTGCCGCTGCGAGGCTGTAAGCTGCTGTCGCAGGGCCAGATTCTCTCCGCGGGCGCGTTCGACCGCGTCGCAGGCCGCCTGGTATTCGACCCAGGCCGGCAGAATAAGCCACAGCGCCAACGAGGCACCGCTGGCGGCGCACATCAGCCAGAACAGAACCGCGGCCCCAGGGCCGAGTCGCGACATGCTGCCATCCCTGGCCGAACCGAACCACGCGTCAGCCGCGCGCCCAGAAACGCGATCCGAATTCGGCCGCGCCGCCAAGCTGTTCCTCGATCCGCAGGAGTTGATTGTACTTGGCCATACGGTCGCTGCGAGAGGCGCTGCCGGTCTTGATCTGGCCGGCGTTGGTCGCCACCGCGAGATCGGCGATGGTGGCGTCTTCGGTCTCGCCGCTGCGGTGGCTGATGACCGCGGCGAAGCCGTTGCGCATCGCGAGATTCACCGCGGCGAACGTCTCGGTCAGCGTGCCGATCTGGTTGATCTTGACGAGGATCGCGTTGGCGCTCCTCTCGCGAATGCCACGCGCGAGAAACTCGACGTTGGTGACGAAGATGTCGTCGCCGACAAGCTGCACGCGCTGGCCGAGCTTCGCCGTCAAGCGGGCCCAGCCGGCCCAGTCGTGCTCGGCCAGCCCGTCCTCGATGCTGCGGATCGGATACTTGTCGCACCAGCGCGTCCAGATGTCGATCATCTCGTCGCTGCTGACGAGCCGGTCCGGCTGGCTCTTGAAAAAGCGGTAGCGGCCGCTGGCCTTGTCCCACATCTCACTGCTGGCCGGGTCCAGCGCGATGAAAACCTGCTCGCCCAGCTTGTAGCCGGCCTTTTCGACCGCGATCGCCACGACCTCCAGGGCTTCGTCGTTGCTCTTGAGACTCGGGGCGAACCCGCCTTCGTCGCCGACCGACGTGTTCAACCCGCGCTCGTGCAGCACGCCCTTGAGCGCGTGAAAGATCTCCGCGCCCCAGCGCAGGGCCTCGCGGAAACTCGGCGCGCCCCACGGCTGGATCATGAACTCCTGGAAATCGACGTTGTTGTCGGCGTGCTTGCCGCCGTTGAGGATGTTCATCATCGGCACCGGCAGCACATGTGCCGCCGCGCCGCCCAGGTAGCGGTAGAGCGGTAATCCGCAATCGGCGGCAGCGGCCTTGGCGGCGGCGACCGAGACCGACAGGATCGCATTAGCGCCGAGCTTGCCCTTGTTGGGCGTGCCGTCCAGCTCCTTCATGCGCCCGTCGATCAACTCCTGGCAGGTGGCATCCATGCCGCGCAGCGCCGGCGCGATCACCTCGTGCACCGCCCGCACCGCCTTGAGCACGCCCTTGCCCAGGTAGCGCCGCTTGTCGCCATCGCGCAGCTCGACCGCCTCATTCTCACCGGTGGACGCCCCGCTCGGGACGGCGGCGCGCCCGCAGACGCCGCTGCTTAAGACGACTTCCGCTTCGACCGTCGGGTTGCCGCGCGAGTCCAGAATCTCTCGTGCTGATACCGTTTCGATGCTTCGAGTGCTGGCCATTCATGGCTCCTGCTGTTCAGGTTCGCCCGCGGTCGGCGCCGATTCGGTCGTCCAGCGGGGCACCGGGGCCGGCGGGAGGGGGTGATTCACGTAGGCGAAGCTTACCACAAACCGCTCCAGCCGCGGGTTCGGGTCGGCGTGACCGATCAGCTCGACTTCGTCGCCGGGCGCGATTTCCACCAGCCCGGCGAAGCGATCGTTCACGTACAGCTCCGAGTCGCGCGTCACAACACAGCTCAATTCGTCCGCCCCGGCGTCCCCCGCCGCCGCCGCCGGCACGCGTACGGTCAACTCGCCCGCGTCCACCTGCACCGACTGGACCGTCCCGGAATAGACGCTGAATCTCCGCGGCGGCTCCTCGTCGCGACAGCTCGTCACGGCCAGCAGCACCAGCACGATCAGGGTGCTGGCGGGCTCAACTCGCGAACCCGGTGCGCGGCGGTAACGCCCAGCCGCACCGCCTCGCGAATCTCGCACTGAGCAAGAGCAGGCCGACATTTGCGCCTATGATAGCGGGCTGATTCAGCGGCATGTACCGGCCACGGCTGCGCTGCTTGAAAGCGAGTGCGGACCGTGCCGTGGGGAGGTGTGTTCATGCGATTGGGCTGCGGTGGGCTGCGGACTCGCCTGTCGGGGGCGCTTGGTTGCGCCGTGGCGCTCGCGGCGGCGGCGCTTTCCGGGGGCTGCGATCGCGCCCAGCCACGCGCTACGCCGAGCGCGCCCGCGGCGGGGGAGCCGAGCGCGAACGCTCCGAAGGCAGCCGTCCCGCGGCCTAACGTCGTCTTGATCTCGATGGACACCACGCGGGCGGATCACCTGGGTTGTTACGGAAGCACCGCGCGCGCCACTCCTAACCTCGATCGATTCGCCGCGGACGCAACCCTCTTTCGGCAGTTCGTCACGGTCACGCCGGTCACGCTGCCGGCACACACGACCATGATGACGGGCGTCGACCCGCCAAGCCACGGGGTGCGTGACAACGCCGTGTTCCACGTACACCCCAACAACGTGACGCTGGCCGAGCATCTCAAGGCCGCCGGGTACCAGACAGCGGCGTTCGTCTCGGCGCACGTGCTGCGCAGCGAGTACGGGCTGGACCAGGGCTTCGACCGGTACGAGGACGATTTCGCCGCCGGTCAGGCTCGCGGGTTGTCGCGGGCGTCGATGAAGGCGGAGCGTCCGGCGGACGCGGTGACGAACGTGGCTTTGAAGTGGTTCGAATCGAAGCCGGCCGGGCCGTATTTTCTATTTGTGCATTACTACGACCCGCATTCGCCCTACAACGCGCCCGAGCCGTACCGTTCGCAGTTCGCCGAGCCGTATACCGCCGAAATCGCCTTCATGGACGCGCAAATCGGGCGTCTGCTGGAAGCGGTCGACGCGCGCGGGGGTCGGACCGACACGTTGGTGGCGATCGTGGCCGATCACGGCGAGAGCCTCGGCGAGCACGGCGAGGACACGCACGGCGTGTTCCTGTACGACGCAACCATGCGAATTCCGCTGCTGCTGCGCGGGCCAGGCGTTCCCGCCGGCCGGCAGGTGCAGGCCCAGGCGCGCATGTGCGATCTGGCGCCGACGCTGGCCGACCTGCTGGGAGTTTCCCCGATGCGGCCGGCGGTCGGGCGCTCCCTGCGGGCGCTGCTTTCCCGCGACGACGACGGGCCGCGCCCGGCCTACATGGAGACGTTCTACCCCAAGTACTCCTACGGCTTGGCCTGGTACCGCGCCTGGCGGGCCGCGTCGTTCAAGTACATCCACGGCGTGCGGCCCGAACTCTACGACCTGTCCGCCGACCCCGGCGAGCTGACCAACCTGGCCGGGAACGACTCGGACCGCCACGAGCACATGCGGACCGAGCTGCGCGAGTACGTCGCGGCAGCGGTGCCGGCCGTTTCGCCTGAGGAGGCTCGCCAGGCGATCAGCGCTTCGGAGCGCCAGGCGCTGCTCTCGCTGGGGTACGTCTCCGGCGGGGCCGAGGACGAGGAGCCGGCCGGCGAGCTGGAGTTGTTTGATCCGGTCGGGCCGGAGCCGCGCGACCAGGTCGCTGAAGGCCGCAAGATGCGGACAATCGTCGACGCGATCCGCGACAGCCGGCTTGACGTGGCCGAGCCCGCCTTGCGCGAGCTGATTGCCGCCCCCGACCGCGAGGCGACGTTCACCTGGGCGCACCTGGCGCTGGCGCAGGTGCTGGTGCTCCAGAAGCGCGACAGCGACGCGGTCGAGCATTTCCGCCTGGCGCTTCAGGCCCGACCGACCGACAACGCTACCCGCGGCGAGCTGGCCGACACCCTGGTGCGGCTGAACCGGATGGAGGAAGCCCTGCTGGAATTCGACCTGGCGATCCGCCACGGCCCGGTGCTGGCCGAAACACACAATCTCTACGGTCGTGCCCTGGCGCAGGCCGGCCGGGTCGATGACGCGATCGCTCAGCAGCAGGCCGCGCTGAAGCTCGATGCCGAGTTCTCCGCCGCGCGGGTCGATCTGGCCGGGCTGCTGGCCAAGCAGGGCCGCGTCGCGGAGGCCGAGCAGGAGTATCGCACGGCGATCCAGCACTCGCCCAATGATGCCGAGGCGCATGGCCGGCTGGCCCAGCTCCTGCTCGGGCAGCGCCGCCCCAAAGACGCGCTGAGCGAATTCGAGGCCGCATTAGCCGCCGACCCGCAGGACGCCCGCAGTCACGGCGGGCGCGGCACGACGCTGATGGCGCTGGGGCGACCGGCCGAAGCCGTCGAAAACCTGAAAAAAGCCACGGAGCTCGACCCAAGCCTGCCGCAGGGCTGGCAGGTGCTGGGCGACGCCCTGATCGCCACGCGCCGCTACAGCGAGGCGATCGCCGCGTATCGCGCGGGACTGGAGAAACTGCCCGATGAGGGCAGCCTGAGGTTCGGGTTGGCCTGGCTGCTGGCAGCCTGCCCGGTCGATGCACTTCGCGACGGCGCCGAGGCGCTGAAGCTGACCGAATTCGTCGAAGCCGGCGGCGCCGCGCCGCTACGCGGGCTGGATGCCCGGGCCGCGGCCCTGGCCGAGGTCGGCCGCTTCGACGAGGCCGTGCAGGTCATCGACGCCGCCATTCAGGCACTGGAATCGCGCGGCGCCAACGTAACCACCTTGCGCGAACGGCGGGCGCTGTACGCCGCGAGCAAGCCATATCGCCTGCCGGCGCCCTGATCGCGCGGCTTTGGGACGACTTCGGCGCCGCCCCTGTGACGGGGCTGGTCACATCGGGCCCGGCGGGCGCGGAGCGTCCTGATCACCGTGCAGCCCCGCCAACACACGCGCCAGCAGCCCGGCCGCGTCTTCCTCATCCGACACATCGAACCAGGTCACCTGCGCCAGGCGCTTGAGCCAGGTACGCTGCTGCTTGGCCAGTCGCCGGCTGTTGATCTTGATTCGCTCCACCGCCTCCTCCAGCGTGCCGCGGCCCGCGAGATGCTCAAACAGCTCGGCATAGCCCACGGCCTGGCGGGCCTGGGCTCCGACCCCGCGCGGATCCGACCAGAGCCGCCGGGCCTCGTCGACCAGCCCGTCGCGCAGCATGCGGCGGACGCGCTCGTTGATGCGGCGGTTGGCGGCGGCACGCTCGCGCCGCAGGCCGAGCAAACGCCAGGACCAGTCGGGCCGGCGGATGGCGCGGTCCCACTGCTGCTGAAGCCGGCTGATCGGCGCGCCGCTGGCCTGGTACACCTCCAGGGCGCGCTCGATGCGTCGCAGGTCGTTGCGATGAATGCGAGCGGCGGCCGGCGGGTCGATGCGGGCCAGCTCGGCGTGCAGCGCCGCCAGCCCGTCACGTTCCGCGCGGGCCCGCAGCGCGGCGCGAAACGCGGGGTCCGCCGCCGGCCCTTCGAACAGGCCTTCGTAGAAACACCGGAAGTACAGAACGGTTCCGCCGACCGCAATAACCGGGCGGCCGCGCGCGTGAATCTCCGACACCGCCGCGTCCGCCAGCTCGACAAATCGTGCGGCGCTGAATGGTTCCCACGGGTCGGCAACGTCGATCAGATGGTGTGGGATGACGCTGCGTTCGGCCGCATCGGGCTTGGCCGTCCCGATGTCCATGCCGCGATAGACCTTCATCGAGTCGACGCTGACGATCTCGCCGTTCAGCCGCGCCGCCAGCGCGCGGGCCAGCGCGCCCTTGCCGGATGCGGTACAGCCCAGGATGACAATGACGCGGCGTTCCATGTTGAAGGCTGCGGGCGCTGGCCCGGCGCGAGCTCTTGTCGGCGCGAGATTATTTTGACGCCGGCCCGGCCGATGAGCATCATAGCGCCGCTTCGATCCGGGAAGGCGGCGCAGCCGATGGCGGTCACGTTTGTGCTCGGGCGGGCGGGTGCCGGCAAGACGCATCATTGCGTCACGACGATCGCAACCCGCCTGGACGACCCGCAGGATACCGGCCGGCTGCTGTTGATCGTGCCCGAGCAGGCCGCACTACAGACCGAGCGGGCCCTGCTGCGAAGTGTCTCGCGACACGCCTTCTGGCGGGCCGAAGTCCTCAGCTTTACGCGGCTGGCCGCGCGTGTGTTTGATCAGACCGGCCGGCCGCCGGAGCTCATCTCCGCCACGGCCCGCACGATGGGCCTGCGCCACGTCGTTGCTCATCAGCCGGGCGCGGAGGCGGCCTTCGGGCGGGCGTGCCTCAGCGGCGGCTTCATCGCGCAGTTAGCCGAGCTGATGCAGGAGCTGCTGCGGGATAACGCCACACCCGCGGCGCTGCGCGCCGCCGCCGCGGAGCTGGAAGACCTGCGTGCGGCCCCCCCCCCACAGGCGATCGCGGACGTCTTCGAAGCCTACCTGACGTGGCTCGGTCCGTCGCGCTGCGACCCGGCCCAGCAGCTCGCGCTGCTGCGTGAGCGACTCAACGGCTGCGCATGGCTGTCCGAGTGCAGCATCTGGATCGACGGGTTCGCCGGGTTCACGGGCCAGGAGCTCGAAACGCTGGTCGTCCTGGCGCGCCGCGCCCGAGATGTAACGATTACGCTGCTGCTCGACCCGGATGACCTTCCGACTCGACCCGATCCCACCGGCGCGCCGCGACTCTTCAGCCGCACCGAGCAGACGTATCACCTGCTTTCCAGGCGGCTGGCCGACGACGGTATCCGGATCGCGGCGGTGCAGCGCCTGCTCCGGCGAGGCGCCATCCTGCTTCTGCAGATCCTCGATCAGCTTCAAGCCGCGGGCGATC
>CAYOHG010000143.1:0-7600 GCA_964403685.1 uncultured Planctomycetales bacterium | reverse complement strand
GTGCAGAGGAACGAATTGGGCGTTTCGGGCGCGGTAGTGCCGACGATAGCGCCATCCTCGACCGTGTAGGTTGCCTTGCCGCCGCGCTGCGTCCAGCCGGCCAGCGAGCTTCCGTCGAACAGAGCTTCCCAGGCGGCGTCGGGGTTAAGCGGCGACGCCCCGTTTGGGGATGGCGCGCTTTGCGCGAGTGCGTTCAGGGCGCCGCACAGGAGCGCGCCCGCGATCAGCAGAGATTCATTCATCGCCGTCCTCGCAGCGTTCGATTTCCGCGCCGACGTTGCGCAGCTTCTCTTCCATGCGTTCGTAGCCGCGCTCCAGGTGGTAGATTCGATTGACCAGCGTTGTTCCGCGGGCGGCCAGCCCGGCCAGCACAAGCGCCGCGGAGGCGCGCAGGTCCGAAGCCATGACCGGTGCGCCGATCAGCCGCTTGACGCCCTGCACAATGACGGTCGGTCCTTCCTTGTGCAGGTGCGCGCCCATGCGGCCGAGCTCGGGCACGTGCATGAAACGGTCGGGAAAAATCTTCTCGGTGATGATGCTGTTGCCGTCGGCCAGGCACAGCAGCGTCATGATCTGGGCCTGAAGGTCGGTCGGCATGCCCGGGAACGGCTGAGTGACGACCTCGATCGGTTCGAGCCGCCGGGCCGAGCTGACCTGCACGCCGCCGTTCTTCTTGCTTACCTGCACGCCGACGGCGCTGAGCCGATCGACAAACGCCAGAAGGTGATCGAGGCGGCAGTTTTCGATGGTCAGCTCGCCGTTGGTGATGGCGGCGGCGACCATGAAGGTGCCCGCCTCGATGCGGTCGGGAATGATGCGGTACGTTCCACCCTTGAGTGACTTGACGCCTTCAATGATGACGCGCGGCGTGCCGTGCCCGGTGATCGAGGCGCCGCAGGCATTGAGGAAATTGGCCAGGTCCACCACCTCGGGTTCGCAGGCGGCCATTTCGATGACGGTGACGCCCTCGGCGAGGACGGCGGCCATGATTGCATTGGCTGTCCCCAGCACGGTCGAGCCGAACGGGCCGCCCAGAAAGATCTCTGTGCCGCGTAGACGCTTGGCCTTCGCGACCATGTCGCCGCTGACGAGATCAATCTCGGCCCCGAGCTTCTTCATGGCGAGTATGTGCAGATCGACCGGGCGCGTGCCGATGGCGCAACCGCCGGGCATCGCGACGATCGCCTGGCGGCGCTTGGCGAGCAGGGGACCGAGCACGCAGATGCTGGCGCGCATTTTCCGGACGACGTCATACTCCGCCTTGCAGTTCATCTCGTCGCGCACCACCAGCCGCAGCGAGCCGTCGCCGCGCCACTCGGATTCGACTCCGAGCTTGTTAAGCAATTCCGCCAGCGAGCGGATATCGGCCAGCCGCGGCACGTCCTGGAGGATGACCTCGCCGTCGCAGAGCAGCGCCGCGGCCATGATCGGCAAAGCCGCGTTCTTGGAGCCGCTGACCTTCACCGCGCCGCGCAGCCGGTTTCCGCCGACGATCCGAAAGTAGGGCAGACCCACGACAACTCCCTCCGTTCAGGCGACCTGCATTTCACCGGCGGGCGCCCAGCGCGCGTGCAGCACGCGCTCGATGCGCAGGCCGTCGAGGTATCCGGTTACGTCGCGCCAGCCGGCGTCGGACAGCAGCCGGCGAACGGCTGCGGCCTGGCGGTGCGACACTTCGACCAGCAGATGCCCGCCGCCACGCAGTACGCTGCGGGCCTCTCCCGGGAGGCGGCGCAGCACGTCCATTCCGTCGGCGCCGGCGAACAGGGCCAGCGCCGGCTCAAAGTCGCGTACGTTGCGGGGCAGCGAATCCGCCTCGTCCAGCCCGATGTACGGTGGATTGGCGACCAGCGCGTCGAACGGCTCGTCGTCGCGCCACGCGGCCGCCAGGTCGCTGACCCGAAAGTCGATCCGCGGCAGCACGCCCAGGCGTTCGGCGTTTCGACGGGCGACCGCGAGGGCTTCCGGCGAGATATCGCCGGCGGCAATCTGCGCGTCGGGCAGGTGCCGGGCCAGTGCGATCGCAATGCAGCCGCTGCCGGTGCCGACGTCGAGGATGCGGCGCGGGCTGCCCGGTCCGTGCCGCGCCAGGCCGATCATGCGCTCGACCAGCACCTCGGTCTCCGGCCGCGGCACGAGCACGTCGGGCGAGACCTCGAATCGCAGCGAGAAGAATTCCTTGCATCCGGTTACGTAGGCCAGCGGCTTTCCGGCGGCGACTTCGCGGACCGTCGTGCGAAAACCGTCCAGTTGGGCGGCGGACGGCACGAGTTCGGGGCGGGTGAACAGCTCCAGCCGCGGGCACGCCAGGGCATGCGCCAGGAGCAGCTCGGCACAGAGGCGCGGGGATTCCACCGCGTGCCGCTGGAGGTAGTCGCGCGTCCATGCCAGCAGCCGGCTCACGGTCCAGGGCCCGTGATCCGCGTCCTTTTGCTCCATAAGCGCAATATACTGTCGCTTGCGACCCCGCCCAAGCGAGCGGCGCTCGAATGCTCGCCGGCGAATCGCGCAGTCGCACACACCGCGCTGTCGGCGACGATTGTGGCGCGGAGCGACCAACGTCAGGAGCCTCATGCCCGCTCACATTCTCGATGGCAAGGCTGCCGCCGCCGAGCTGCGCAACGAAGTCAGCCGGCGGATCGCGGAGTACACAACGCAGCACGGGCCGATCCGGCTGGCGGCGATCCTGGTCGGTCAGAACGGCGCCGCGCGCATCTACGCCGAGTCGCAGCGTCACCGCTGCCTTCAGGCCGGCGTGCAGCACGAGCTGATCGAGTTGCCCGCGCACGTCACGCAGGCCGAGCTGCTGGCCGTCATCGACCGGCTGAACGCCGACCCCGGCGTCAGCGGCATCATGCTGCAACTGCCGCTGCCCGAGCCGCTCGACGCGGCCGTGGCGCAGTATCGCATCGACCCCTACAAGGATGTCGAGGGCGTCAACCCCGCGAACATCGGCTGGCTGTTCTACGGGGAGCCGATCATCGCGCCGTGCACCGCGCTGGCGGTCATGGAACTCATTCGCCGAAGCGGAATCGAGCTGCGCGGCGCGGAGGCGGTCGTGATCGGGCAGAGCCGCGTGGTCGGCCGGCCGATCTCGATGTTCTTGACCACGCAGATGGCGACCGTGACGGGCTGTCACATCGACACGCGCGACGTTCAGGCGCATGCCCGCCGGGCCGACATTCTGGTGGTCGCCATCGGGCAGCCGCGCGCCGTCGGGCCGGAGTATGTCAAGCCGGGTGCGGTGGTGATCGACGTGGGCATCAACTCGGTGCGCGAGCGCGATGAAGCCGGTCAGGAAGTGCGGCGAACGGTTGGTGACGTGGATTTCGAGCCGGTCGCCGCCGTCGCCGGCGCGATCACGCCGGTGCCCGGCGGCGTGGGGCCGGTGACGGTGATGATGCTGCTGCGGAACACGGTCGAGGCGGCGAACAAGCAGCTCAAGCGGCGGGTGTGAGCCGGCCGGTGTGCGCTATCTCGGAAAACACGCACGGGCGGGCCGCCGTTCAGCGCCCGCCCGTTAGCTGGGTCGATTCGAATGCGGCTGAGAGGAGTCGAACCTCCACGATCTTGCGATCACAAGGACCTGAACCTTGCGCGTCTGCCAATTCCGCCACAGCCGCGTTGTACCGGTGCTGCCGCCCCATTTTAGGCCGCGCCTGGCACCCGTCAAGCCGGCGGCGGTCAGCCCCGGAGGGCGATCGACAACCCGGTGCGCGAATGAACGCGCCGGCGTGGCTCTTACCCCGAGCGCGCAGCGCCGGAAGGCGATTGCGGCGGCCGCGTCCGGACCCTACCATTCGCCCGTTTCATGACCCGGCGCCCTCGACGCCGGTATCGCTGACAACTTTGCGAGCTGGAGCAGCCGCGCGATGGGCCGAACCAAGGAGCAGTGGGGCACGCGGATCGGCGTGATTCTCGCCGTGGCGGGCTCGGCGGTCGGACTCGGCAACTTTCTGAGGTTTCCGGGGCAGGCGGCGCAGAACGGCGGCGGCGCCTTCATGGTCCCGTACTTCTGTGCGCTGATCTTCCTGGGCATACCCATCTGCTGGGCCGAGTGGATCATGGGCCGGCAAGGCGGCCGGCACGGGTACAACTCGTGTCCGGCGATCTTCGGCCTGCTCGGCCGCCACGCGATCTGGCGCTATCTTGGCGTCCTCGGCCTGCTGATTCCGATCGTCGTCTATCTGTACTACGTGCTGATCGAGTCATGGTGCCTGGGATATGCGTGGTGTTACCTGACCGGGGCGATGGATGCAGCGCTCGGCACAGACCCGAGCCTGATGGCGCAGCGCAGCGCCGATTTCTTTAACAACTTCACCGGGGCCAACCAGGACGGTTTGATGCTGGACGGCCGGCTGCACGTCAGCGTGGTCGTCTGGGCGTTGGTCTTTGCGCTGAACTTCGTGCTGATCTACCGCGGACTGTCGGCGGGCATTGAGCGGTTCTGTGTCTATGCCATGCCGCTCATGACCGTCTGCGCGCTGCTCGTGCTGGCGCGGGTATTGACGCTCGGCACGCCGAATCCCGACCTACCGGATCAGAACGTCGTGAACGGGCTGGGTTTCATGTGGAACCCCAAACCGGTCGGCGGGAACGGACCCTGGTATGCCGCGCTGGCCGAGCCAAAGGTCTGGCTGGCGGCAGCGGGGCAGATCTTCTTCAGCCTTTCGGTCGGGTTTGGCATCATCGTGAACTATGCCAGCTACCTGCGTCCCAAGGACGACGTCGTGCTCTCGGGCCTGACGGCCAGTGCGACCAACGAGTTCTTTGAGGTCTGCCTGGGAGGCCTGATCACAATTCCGGCCGCCTTTGTCTTTCTCGGCATCGCCGGCGCATCCGTGACCGGAACGTTTGATCTCGGCTTCAAAACACTGCCGATCGTATTTGAGTACATGCCCGGCGGCCGGCTGTTCGGGTTCCTGTGGTTCTTCATGCTCTTTCTGGCGGCCATCACCAGCTCGCTCTCCATGCTTCAACCCGCCATCGCGTTTCTCGAGGAAGCGCTCGGTATCGGGCGGCACGCGTCGGTGGCCATCCTGGGCGTGATTACGGCGCTGGGCTCGCTTTTCGTGCTCTGGTTCAGCCAGGGACTGGTTGCGCTTGGGACGATGGACGACTGGGTGGGGACGAACCTGATCGTGGTGCTGGCGACGATCCAGGTGATCCTCTTCTCGTGGGTGTTCGGCGCGAAGCGCGGCTGGCTGCTGGCGCAGGAGGGCGCCGAGATCCCGCTGCCGCGGCTCTTCGTCTTCCTGATCAAGTATGTGACGCCGGCGTACCTGCTGTTTGTGCTCGGCTCCTGGTGCTACAACGATCTGCCGGGCAAGATCGAGGGGCTGCGTACGGATCGGGTCGCGTTCCTGTCCATCTGCGTCGTTGTGGCGATCCTCGCGTTTCTCCTGATTCTCGTGCATCTTGGAAGTCGTCGCTGGTCCAACGAGGCCGAGGCTGCAAACGGCGCGGCCCGGACGGAGGCAGGCTCATGACGCCGGCGGGCTGGGTGTTCATGATCGCGTCGCTGGGCTTCGTGCTGGGGCTGGTGACCTTCTGCTTCTACCGCGTCCTGGCCCGACCCAGCGCGGCCAACCACATGCAGGCGCCGCTCGAAATGGACACGCACGACCGGGACACATGACGCCGACGCGATCGACGGCCCGGCGGCGGTGCGGGCGTGTTGCACTTCACCGGACAACGAGAACGTGATCCTATGGACCTGATCAACGCGATCAACAACGTCTTCTGGCACGACTACGTGCTCTATGTGCTTCTGGCCACCGGTCTGCTCTTCACCATCTGGAGCGGGTTTTCGCAATACCGGGCCCTGACCCACGGCGTGGCGGTGATCCGCGGCAAGTATGACCGCCGCGATGATCCCGGCGCGATCAATCACTTTCAGGCGTTGTCCGCGGCCCTGTCCGCGACGGTCGGGCTGGGTAACATCGCGGGCGTCGCGTTCGCGATCACGACCGGCGGGCCGGGGGCCGTCTTCTGGATGTGGGTGGTCGGCGCGGTGGGCATGGCCCTGAAGCTCACCGAAGTGACGCAGGCCATGCTTTACCGAAACGTCGATGATCCGGACAATCCGCATGGCGGCGCGATGTGGGTCTGTCAGAAGGGCTTTGCCCGCTTCCACCCGTCGCTGCGTCCGCTGGGCACCGCTGTCGGCGTGATTTTCTGCATCACGCTGCTGATCTCGACGATCACCGGCGGCAATATGTTCCAGGCCTGGAACGTGGCGGACATCTCCTTCACGTACTTTGCGATGCCCCAGGAAGTCAGCGGCATCATCATGACGCTGCTGGTCGGGCTGGTGATCATCGGCGGCATCAAGCGGATCGGTAATGTCGCCGGCCGACTCGTGCCCTTCATGTGTCTGCTCTACATCCTGGCGGGGCTGTACGTCCTCGTCGTGAACATCGACCGGGTACCGGACGTGTTCCGGCTGATCTTCGTCGAAGCGTTCAGTCCGACGCACGCCACGGGGGCGTTTATCGGCGGCACCGCCGGCTACGGGTTTCTGAAGGGCATGCAGCGAGCGCTGTTTTCCAATGAAGCCGGGCAAGGTTCGGCGCCGATCGCGCACTCGGCCGCCAAGACGGATGAGCCAGTCCGCGAGGGCGTGGTTGCCGGACTGGAGCCGTTCATCGACACCCTCTGCGTCTGCTCGATCACCGCACTGGTCATCCTGCTGAGCGGCACCTGGAACCGCGATCCCGGCCTGGTGTTCGACACGCCGGCGCAGATCATTCCGGCGCAGGACGGCTCGGGACGGCTGCTCGAGCAGGATGGTGAACCGGTCTGGACGATCGCCTCCGCGACCGTCTCGGTGCGCGACCAGCTCGAGGCCCAGGACCAGATGAAGGCGGGGCACAACGTCTACGCGGTCGTCGAAGGCGACACGAACAGCGAGACCGGGCTGAATCACCACAAGCTGACCGGCACCCTGTTGCGGCACGACGACGGAACCTGGTCGGTGCGGTGGGCAACGCTGGCCAGCGCGACCCAGCCGAAGCTGGCGATCGACGGGGTCTATTTCGATTTCAACGGCGCCTCGCTGACGGCCAAGGCGTTCGATCGCGTGCTGCCGGGGCTGGGATACTGGGTTGTCCCCGCGACGGCCTGGCTGTTTGCCATCTCGACCATGATCTCGTGGAGCTATTACGGCGAGCAGGGCATGGTGTTCATGTTCGGGGCGCGGAGCGTAATGATCTACCGAGTGATCTACTGCCTCCTGATCATGCTGGCCTGCATGCCGCAGATCATCTCGCGCCAGGACGACATGGAGACGATCTCGACGCTCGGGACCGGCGTCATGCTCTGGGCGAATATCCCGATCATGCTGCTGTTCGGCAGCGAGGCGATGCGCTCGTACCACACGTACATGCGCCGCCTCAAGGCCGGAGAATTCAAGGGCCACCGTTACCCGGAGATCGTGGACGTCGTGGAAGGCAAGGACGTGCGCTGATCGCCGCGCCGCGGTCGGCGGCGGGAGCGCGGCACGCCGGCGCGTGCCATCCTCGGCGGGATCCGGGCTCGCGCTGGTTTGCGATCGGGCCTCCGAACGGCGAAGATAGGCACCGCCCGACCGGCCGCAGCC
>CAYOHG010000142.1:0-7630 GCA_964403685.1 uncultured Planctomycetales bacterium | reverse complement strand
TGGAGCACAGCCGCCCCGGCTGTGTTTTTCTCTACCAGTGGAGCATACCAGGCCGGTCTACGGCGCGGCTGGCGACTCCGGCGGCGGTGCGAGTTGCGTGGCGGGCAGCGCCGGCGCCGCCAACGCTTCGAATGCACGCGCTTCATTCCACTTCAGGTCCGGGTAGCTCGACCAGATCGCCAACCGGTTGAGCAGAATCCGGTTCTCGTCCGCGGCCGCGCGCGCGCTCAACCGCAGATAGCGCAGCGGGCCGGTGCGGTCGAGCCGAACCAGTGCGGTCGCCGGTGCGGCGAGTCGTGACCTGCGCGGGTCGGGCGACCGGCTGTCGTAGACCTCCGTCCAGTCGCGGCCATCCGTCGATGCGTGCCAGGCGAAATCCGTCAGCCGGCGGTTGTAGTCGTGCATCTCGATTTCGAGCATGTCAGCCGAGCAGGTTCGCCCGAGATCAAAGAATACATCGACCGGGCAGCGGTCGACGACGGAGACAAAGCCGCTCAGCCCGCGCAGGGCAACGTCGAAGCCATAGCCGGGCGCGCACGCCGGCCCCGCGACCACGCGGGCATCTAGCGCATAGTTGATCGGCCGGACGCCCGCGAGCACGAGCAGCGCAACCGCCGCGATTCCGGGCAGCGGCGCTCGCCAGCTTCTGGCCCGTAGCCACGCGTGCCCGCGCGTAACGGCCTCGGCGGCTCGCCCGTAGCGCATCAGGCAGTAGAACAGCAGCAGCGGCACCAGCATGACGAGCATGCGATTGGCCGAATCCGACCAGCCTAGCCGGTAGGGGTTCTTGAAGCAGCTCAGCACCACCATGAACAGAAAGAAACTCAGGCCGCTCGCGCTAATCAGCGCCTGAAACCGCACGCGCGGCAGGGCGGCGGCGAGGATCAGCAGCGTCATCAGGCTCCACCAGAGGCCCTGCCACGAGCCCGTCAGCAGGCAGTTGCTGACGATCGACTGCGCGCTGGCGCTCAGGTGGCTGGGACGCAGCGCGACCGCGACGCAGAAAGCGAGCGCGGTTGCACCGATGGCCAGCGCCGGACCGCGCCGCAGCAGCGCCTGCATGAACCGCATACGCGACAGGATCGAGACCAGTGCAAGCGCCGCCAGCACAGCCACGATCGTCATGATCCGCGGGCGCGTCAGAATATAGGCGTAGCCCGGCAGCGTGATCGTGTAGAGCCGCAGATACCACGGAATCACGACCCCGGCCAGCACGCCCGCCAGCAGGCAGCGCGACCCGTATGGCAGCGTCGGCGCCGCCAGAACCGGCAGCATGAACAGCACCGCGAACAGCGGCGCCTCGGTTCGCGTGATGGCGAACAGCACCAGCTGGACCGCGGCCAGGCGAAACCACTGCAGCTCGCGCTCAACCAGCCCGAACCACGCCGCCGCCACGAACCAGAACAAGTGCGCGGCGGCCGGCAGGCTGTTATGGATGTAGAAGGCCTGCACGGCCATCATGAACGCGCTGCCGGCCGCCGCCACGGCCAGCACCGCCCAGTGTGTTACGCAACCGCTGCGAGGCGCCACATTCAGCAGCAATCGCCGATAGGCAACGATCAGCGTCGCCAGAAACGAGAGGGCCAGCGCCGGCGCAGCCGCGTGATGATAATCCGCGCCGATGAACAGCGCGGATGATTGCACGATCGCGACGTAGCCGCCGTAGTTCGCAAACCAGCCCATGTCCACCGACGGCCAGCCGGCCAGCTCGGGGTCGAACCCGCCGTAGAGCGCCAGGCTGCGGCCCATCAGCACCTGTCCGCTGGAGTCGCTGGTCATGGGGCTGAGGTTGAAGCTGGCCAGGGCGAAGGAGGTCATAGCCGCAAGGAGGACGGACGCGACAATCAGTCGACTATCGCCATACGACCACGTATGCCGCGCGACGGCCAGCCCGGCGGCGATCCCGATCGTCGCCAGCAGCCCGAGCATGACCGCGCCGGTGTACGGCACCCCCACGACTAACACGAACAGCGCGGCCAGCACGTACAGACCGAATCCGTACACCCAGCCCGCCGCGAGGTGCAGCGCCAGCGGCAGGCGCGGCAGTGCGGCGCGGCCGACGAGCGCGCCCAGCGCGTACAGCCCCAGCAGGAACAGGGATAGAGCCGGGTTCATGGCGGCTGGAGCCTTGCCACGACCGAGGCGGGCGCGAGGAAGTGCTGCCCCAACCCGATCAGCACGTAGTAGTCCTCGGCGCGCGCTTTCGGGCCCGCACCATCTGTGGCCGGGGTTGGGGCGGAGCCGCTGCTCGGTTGGGTCGCGGCGGCTGCCTCCGCGTCCACGATCCGCCAGCGGATCTTGGTGGCGTAGTCCTCCAGCGCGGGCTGCGATCGCGCGAGCAGCCAGAGCGTGTCGGCGAAGCTGAGTTCGGCCGGATAGGTGCGGTCACGTCGCTCAGCGGATTCGCTGATGTAGCGCAGATAGTGCGGATGAAACCAGCCCTCGAACTGGGGATGCGTAGCGTTGGAAGGCGGTGCGGGCGCATGAATGGTAGCGCCGCGGACGACCGCGTGCAGCGTCGTGTACAGCCGGTAGCTGTTCCAGTGGTTGCGCCAGCCTGGCATCGGGTCGAGCGAGGACAGCCGCGCGTCTGGGCGAACCGTGAAGGTGGAAACGCGCTCAGACGGGTCGGCGGCGACGAAAAGCACCACGTTGGCCACCAGGCTGCCTGTAAGCAGCAGCGGAAGCAGGCGCGAAAGCCAGTGTGCCGGCCGCCGCGCGGTGCGCAGAAGCGCAAGCCCGGCCAGCGGCGCCGCCAGCGTCACCAGAACGATGGGGTGCCGCTGAAGCTGCCACTCGGCGGCCAGTCGTTGCAGCGGATGCGCCGCCATCAGCGTGGCGAATGCCACCAGCAGGAATGGCAGGGTGCGCAGCAGCAGGTTGCGCGCGGTGAGCAAACGGTCGAGGCGGACAAGCATGCTCGGGCGATATCGAGCGGGCGCTTCCGTGGACGGCGGAGCTTGCGGCTGTGCGTTCCGCAACGTTGGATCTCGCTGGTTGTGCCGTGCCCCGTGCCTGGTTGCGCTGCGTCAACCTCCCGGTCGAGCGCGCGAGCGTAGAGAGGCGCCGGGAGGCTGTCAACGCGGGGCTGCGCCGGTTTCAGCGGGGGCCGCGGGAGCGGCGCTATCGGTTGACGCTACGCGGCCGTTGCTTTAGAAGTTCCGCGGGGCGCGCGAGGCGGCCTCGAAGCCCGGAACGGCTGGATCGCGGGGAGGTTGGCATGCGGGCGCGCATCTGCGTGGTGGGGGCCGGGAACTGGGGCCGCAACCACGTGCGCACGCTGGCGGAGCTTGAAGCGCTGGCCGGGGTCGTTGATCGCGACGACGCGGCGCTGGCCCGCGTGCGGGCCGAATACCCCCGGATCCAGGTTCTTTCCAACCTGCGCGAGGCGCTCGATTCCCCGCATTTCGACGCCTACACGATCGCGACTCCGGCGCAATCACACTTCGAACTGGCGCGTTTCATCCTCGAGCGGCGAAAGCCAGTGCTGGTCGAAAAGCCGCTGGCGCTGCGGGCCGACGAGGCCCGCCAGCTCGTCGAGCTCGCGCAGCGCGTCGGCGTTCTGCTGATGGTCGGGCACGTGCTGCTCTTTCACCCGGCCATCCGCCGCATCAAGGAGCTGATCGACGCCGGCAAGATCGGCAAGCTGCAATACCTCTACAGCAATCGACTGAATCTCGGCGCCGTGCGCACCGAGGAGAACATTCTCTGGAGCTTCGCTCCGCACGACGTTTCCGTGTTTCAGTATCTCGTCGGGGCGCGGCCCACGGAGATCGTGGCGCGCGGCGGGGCCTTCGTGCAGCCGCACATCCACGATTCGACCATGCTGGTGCTGACCTATCCCAACAACGTGGTCGGGCACGTCTTCGTGAGCTGGCTGCACCCGTTCAAGGAACATCGCACCGTCGTAATCGGCTCGAAGGGCATGCTCTCGTACGAGGACTCCTCGGCGGACAAGCAGATTCTGTTTTATGAGAAGGGCATTGACTGGGTGCAGGGTGAGCCGATCAAACGCGACGGCCCCACCGAGGTCATTCCCTACGACCGCCGCCCGCCGTTGACCGAGGAGCTGTCCTGCTTCCTGACACACCTGGGCGAACGCACGGCGCCGCTGGCCGACGGCGGCTCGGCGGTCGAGGTGCTCGAGATTCTGGAGCAGGCCTCGGCGAGCCTGGGCGTCCCGGCGCCGCCGGGCGAGCGGTTGGCGCGGACCACGGCGGCAGACTCGCCGGCGCGGGAGTACTTCGTCCACCCCAGCGCGGTGGTTGGCGCGGAGGCCTCGATCGGCGCGGGCAGCAGAGTGTGGCATTTCAGCCACGTGCAGGGCAACGCGCGCATCGGGCGCCATTGCTCGCTGGGTCAGAACGTGTATGTGGCCAACAACGTCACGATCGGCGATCACGTGAAGATCCAGAACAACGTCTCGATCTACGAGGGCGTGACGCTGGAGGATTACGTTTTCTGCGGGCCCGCGATGGTCTTCACCAACGTGCTCGATCCGCGCAGCAAGTACCCGCAGCGCGGCAGCGCGCATTATCGCAGGACGCTCGTCCGCACCGGAGCGTCGCTGGGGGCCAATTGCACGATCGTCTGCGGCGTGACCATCGGGCAGCACGCGTTTGTCGGAGCCGGCGCGGTCGTCACACGCGACGTGCCGGATTTCGCCCTGGTCGTCGGCAACCCCGCGCGGCGCGTGGGGTGGATGTGCGAGTGCGGCGGGCGCCTGCCGACGAAGCCTGGTTTGTCGGCCTGCCAGCGCTGCGGGCGCGAATACCACCTTTCCAGCGAGCGGGCCGAGCCGCATGTATAGAGGCAAGTCCGTCGGCGTCGTCGTGCCGGCCTACAACGAGGAAGCGCTGATCGCTCACACGGTGACGACGATGCCGGGGTTTGTCGACCGCATCATCGTCGTCGACGATGTCAGCCGCGACCGCACGGTCGAGATCGTGCGCGGCCTGGAGCGCAGCGACCCGCGCGTGAAGCTGCTGGCGCGGCCGGTCAACGGCGGCGTCGGCGCGGCCATCAGTACCGGCTACGTCTGGTGCCGCGACAACGACATCGACGTGGCGGTCGTGATGGCCGGCGACGGGCAGATGGACCCGGCGGACCTGCCCGCGCTGCTGGACCCCGTGGTGGACGACCGCGCCGACTACGCCAAGGGAAACCGGCTGATTACCGGTGAAGCGTGGCAGAAGATCCCGCGGGCGCGCTACCTGGGCAACGCGGCCCTGACGTTCCTGACCAAGATCGCCAGCGGCTACTGGCATGTCACCGATTCGCAGTCGGGCTACACCGCGCTGAATCGCAAGGCGCTGCACCTGCTGCCCATCGAGAGCATCTACCCGCGCTACGGCATGCCGAACGACTTCCTCGTGACGCTGAACATCTACAACATGCGGGTCGTGGACATCCCCTGCAACCCGATCTACGGGATCGGCGAGAAGAGCGGCATCAAGCTCCAGACGATCGCATTCCGGCTGTCGTGGCTGCTGGTGCGGCTGTTCTTCAAGCGCATGGTGCAGAAGTACATCATTCGCGACTTCCACCCGCTGATCCTGTTCTATCTGTTCGGGTTCGTGGTACTGCTGGCGGATCTTCCGCTGGTCGCGCGGTTCTTCACGATGTGGGTCGTGAACGGGAACATCCCGCAGGTGACCGCGCTGGCGGTCGTGTTCCTGACACTGCTGGGCTTCCAATCGCTGTTGTTCGCCATGCTGTTTGACATGGAGGCCAACCGCGAGCTGAAGGGCCGCTGAGCCGCGCCGCCGGCGCGGGGACGGTGAGCGGGACGCATGGCCTACCGCCTACGCGAGTACGCGCAACTGCTGATGGCGCTGCGGGCCGCGGGCTACCGGCTGGCCCCGGTAGCGGCGTATTTCGACGGGCCACAACCGCCAACGGTGTTCCTCCGGCACGACGTGGACCGACTGGCGGGCCGAGCCGTGGCGCTGGCCCGCCGTGAACATGAAATCGGCGCTTCCAGCACGTACTACTTCCGCTGCGACGCGCGCGGGCAGTTTCCGCGCGGCGCCATCGCCGCCGTGGGGGCGTGCGGCCACGAGATCGGCTTTCACTACGAGTGCCTGGTGCGCGAGCGCGGCGATGAAGCCGCCGCCGGGCGGCGCTTTGAGCGTGAGTTGGCCGCGTTGCGGCAGACGTGCGAGGTGCGGACGGTCGCGGCGCATGGCAGCCCGCTGTCGGCGCACTCCAATATGAACGCGGCCGGGCGGCTCGAACTGGAGCGGCTGGGGCTGCGCGGCGACGCCGGCGCGCACCTCGATTTTCAGCGCGTGCTGTACATCACCGATACGGGCGGCGCCTTCGGCAGCCCGCACAACCGCCGGGATCGCGTCGTCGGGCGCAACTGGTCCGGCCCGACCTCGCCGGGAGAGCTGGCGGCACGGCTTGACCCGGCCCGCGAGCCCCTGGTGCTTCTTAGCACCCACCCGGAGCGCTGGCCGGTCAGTGCCGCGGGCCTGGTGCAGGCTCGGTTGACCGACCTGACGGCGAACCTCGCCAAGCGGCTCGCGACGGCGCGAGCGCGGGCTGCGGTTGCCGCGAACGATCGTTCGACGGAGCGTGCCTGACGTGCGCTGCTGTGCCTGCGATCGCACCGATATCCGCGTGCTCCTGCGGCAACCGGCTGCGCGGCATCTGGGGCTCGACCAGGTCTTCGAGATTGTGCAATGCCGCACCTGCCGGTTGGCGTGGGTCTCGAATCCACCCGATGACGCTATGCTCGAACGCGTCTACGACCGGCACTTCTTCGCGTCGTCGCAACAGTCGGCCGAATTCGACGCACACGGTGAGCTGACGACCGCCGGGCGGCACACTCCCATTGCGCTGAACAGCGCGCGGCGCGTCGCGGCCCTGCGGCACGGAGAACACTCGCCGGGCCGCGCGCCGACCGACACCGCAACCGTGCCGCGGCGCCGATTGCTCGACGTCGGTTGCGGCAAAAGCGTCTTCCTGAAACTGGCTGCTCAACACTACGACGCAACCGGCGTGGAGCTCTCCGCCGACGCGGCGGCGCATGTTCGCGACGTGCTCAAACTGCCGGTGCTGACCGGCGACCTGCTTTCCGTCGAGCTGCCCGACGCCGCGTTCGACGTGGTTACGCTGTGGGACGTGCTGGCCAGCCTGCGCGCACCGGCAACAGCGCTGGCGCGAATCTCGGGGGCGCTGCGTCCCGGCGGCCGGCTGGTTCTGACCGTGCCAGACGTGGAGTCGTGGTGTTTTCGACTGACGCGCGGCTGGTGGCCGCTGCTGATTCCGCCGATCAACCTCTTCTACTTCTCGCGCCAATCGATAGAGTGCCTGCTGGATCGGGCGGGCCTGCGCATCACCGGGTGGTCGCATCCCGGCAAGGTGCTGAGCACGAACTTTGTGCTGCGGAAGCTGGGCCGCACACTCGGAATCGCCGCACTGGATCGCGAGAACGTGAGAATTCCGGGACTGAGCCGCGTGTATCTGAACCTCGGCGACATCGCCCAGGTGCTGGCGTGCCGGCCGTGACGACTCCGTCGCCATCGCACGGTCGTCGGCCAGCGACGATTGCCACGCGCATCAGCATCGTCGGGCTGACCGCAATGGGCAACAAGGGCGCCGAGTCGATGCTGCTGGCGATCGT
>CAYOHG010000141.1:0-7670 GCA_964403685.1 uncultured Planctomycetales bacterium | reverse complement strand
CTGTGTTCCAGCAGTGTGGCGCGGATCTCCGCCGGCTCGGCGCCGTGCGGCCGAATCGTCGTGTTCGAAAAGACTTCAAACTGCGGCCGGCGCCAGGCCACTCGCTCCAGCTCGGCACCGAAAGGCTTCTGCGCCGCCGCCACGATCCGCGAGTGAAACGCACAGGAGACCTTGATCCGCCGCGCGTTGACGCCTTCGGCCAGCGCCCGGCGGATGACCTCGTCGACCGCCGAGTCGTGCCCGGCGATCACCGTTTGCGCGGGCGAGTTCAGGTTGGCGATCCAGCAACCTTCCACATCGTGAATCAGCTTGAGCACGCGGGCCTCGTCGGCATCAACCGCCGCCATGCAGCCCGGCCTCTCGCCGGCCGCCGCCAGAATCAACCGCCCACGCGCCTCGGAGATCCGCACCAGGTCGCCGAAGGAGAACGCACCGGCGGCGCACAATGCGGCGTATTCGCCGTAGCTGTGACCGGCGGCCAGTTCCGGCCGCACACCCAGCTCGGCCAGGGCGTGAAAGACCGCCATGTCAGCCACGCCGATTGCGGGCTGCGCCAAGTGGGTCTGCTTGAGCACGTCTTCATTCCGCTGGGCGGCGACCTCGGTGAAGGTCGGCGGCGGGTAGACGTACCGGCTGAGCGGGTGTTCGAGCCGATCGGCGAGGACGGCGTCAGCCTGCTCCCACAGCCGCCGCACACCCTCGCAGCAGGAGGCCAGATCGCGCAGCATGTCGACGCGCTGCGAACCCTGGCCGGGGAAAAGGAACGCGACCTTCTCACCGTCGCCCAGCGGGTGGGGGGAGTAGTAGATGCCGCGCGGGTCGACGAATTTGTCCAGGCCCTTCTCCAACGCGCCGCGCGCATCGTTGAGCTTCTTTCGCAGGTCGTCCAGCGACTCGGCCACGATCGCCAGGCCGTGCGGCCCACGGCCTCGCGCCGACGCGCTCGTAACCGCCGACGCCAGATCAACCATGCGCGGCTGGGCGCCCGCGGCCAGCGCCGCCAGCAACTCGTCGATGGATGCGATCATCTCGCCGGCTGACGCGCTGCGCCACGCAAATACTTCGCCGGGCCAGAACGGCGGCGTCGCCCGGGCCGGAACCTCGCCGTCGCCGCGATACTCCTCCAACACCGCGTGAAAATTCGTGCCGCCGAAACCGAACGAGCTGACCGCGGCACGGCGCGGCAGGCCGTCGGGGCGCGCCACCCAGGGGCGCGTCTCGGCGTTGACGTAGAGTGCGGTGCCGTTGATGGCGGGATTCGGGTCGGTGACGCCGATGGTCGGCGGCAGCACCTTATGATGCAGCGCCAGCGCCGCCTTCAACACCCCCGCCACACCCGCGGTGCATTTGGTATGTCCGATCAGGCTCTTGACCGAGCCGACCGCAACCGACTCGACCTCGGCGTGGTCAGCCTTGAGCAGCATCGAGACGGACTCGATCTCCGAGCGGTCGCCCGCGACGGTTCCGGTCCCGTGCGCTTCGACCAAAGCCAGCGTGCGGGGCGGGATGCCGGCCTTGCGATAGGCCCGCTCCATGGCCCGCACCTGCCCCTCCGGGCGCGGCGCGGTCAGGCCCTTGTGCTTGCCGTCGCTGGAAGCGCCGACGGCCTTGATGACCGCGTAGATGCGGTCGCCGTCGCGCTCGGCGTCCTCGAGCCGCTTGAGGATCAGCATGGCGATGCCTTCGCTGATCACAATGCCGTCGGACTGCGCGTCGAAGGTGCGGCAGCGGCCGCGCGGCGACAGGGCCTGCGTCTTGGAGAAGCACATGAACGCAAACGGGTTCTGCATGGTGTCGGCGCCGCCGCAGACCGCGATGTCCGCCGCATGCGTCTCGAGTTCGTTGACCGCCAGGCGCAGCGCCGCCAGCGATGAGGCGCAGGCGGCGTCCACCGTGAAATTCGTTCCGCCGAAATCGAAGCGGTTGGCCGCCCGGCCGCTGGCAACGTTCATCAGCACGCCGGCGAAGGAATCCTCCGTCCACTCGGGCAAGACGCCGTTCAGGCTGTCGAGGAACTGCTCCGCGTCCTCCACGCTGTAGCCGGACTTGGTGAAATAATGCGGCACCAGCGAACGGAAGCCGTAGGCGTTGCCCAGCTCGGCGACGCCGCCGCCGACGCCCAGGATGCAGCACGTCCGGGTGCGGTCGAAGGGGCGCGATTCGTAGCCGGCGTCGATCATCGCTCGGCGGATGGTCTCAAGCGTCAGCAGTTGCAGCGGCTCGACCGACGGGACCGCCGTCGGCGGCATGCCGTAGCGCGTCGGATCGAACGGAATCGCGTCAATGAACCCGCCCCAGCGCGAGTAGACCTTGTCGCGGCGATTGCGATCCGCGTCGAAGTAGATCGACCAGTCCCACTTCTTCTTGTCGACTTCGCTGATCGACTCGACCTTCTTGAGGACGTTGTCCCAGAATTTCTCAAGGTCCGGCGCGCCGGGCAGCAAGCAGGACATTCCGATGATGGCCACGTCGCTGGGGCGCGCTGCGGCCGCGGCCGCGCTCTGCCCGCGCTGCGCCATCAGCAGCTCGGCAGCGCCGCGCGTCAGCTCGCCATGCAGCGACTCGATCGAAATCGGCTCGGCCGCCCCGCCGCGCGGCGCGGTGCTGGTCGAACCACAAGCGCGCGCCTCGTTCGTATCGGCGTAGGCGCCGACCTGCAACAACCCGGCGCTGGCACCCAGCTCGCACAGCGGTGCGAGCATCGTCGCGGCGGCCGCCGCCTGCGATGCATCGAGCTGCTCTCCGGCGATCACAACCTGGAAGTCGCTCGCCCGGCCCGCGGCCGAAAGCATCCTGCGGCGCAGCACGTCGATCATCCGTTCCAGCCGCAGCAGCCGCCCGCGGGGGTCGTCAGGCGACGCAGTGCCATCGAGCACGAAGCGCCGGCAGCCGGCACCCAGATACGCCGTCAGCAGTGCCGCGGAAGAAAGATGCACGTAGCAGCGCGTGCCGTTGCGCTCCAGGGCGTCGATCTGCTCGCCGGTGGCGTCGGCGACAACCGCCAGCGGCGTCGGATTCGCGAGCACTGCCGCGAGCTGTGCATCGCGTACGGCCCGCGGCTGCGATCCGCAGACGGCGACGCCCCACGAGGCTCCGTTCAGCCGGCCGCGCAGCTTGGTGATCAGCTCGGCCGTCGCGGGACCATCGCGCTCGTCCAGCGCAACCAGCGGCGCGGCGCCGCCCTCGATGATCGCGGCCGACAGCGCGCTGTCGTCTCCGCCGCCAACGCGTGCCAGGCCGAGCAGCGGGTAGCGGCAGCCCAGCGCTCGCGCCAGCGGCGCGCCCGGCGCCAAGGCAGCCTGTGCTTCCGCCAGCCGCAGCAGCCGCCGCGACTCGCGCCGCAGCGCCCGGCACACTTGACCGACAGTCGTATAGTTTTCGTGAAGCTGGGGGGCGATCGCGGCTTCCGCGCCAACCAGCAGCACGGCGCAGGCCGGATCGGCGAGCTGTCGCTCGATCGCGCCGCGTGCCGCCGCGCACGAATCGCCGCCGCGCGGATTCGCTCCGCGCCCACCGGACGCGCTCGCCAGCGCGGCGCGCAGATGAACCGCAGCCTCATCGCCCGGCCGCAAATGAAAGCGGACGCGCGCGTCGCCGCAGGCCGCGACAACCGTCTCGCTGCCGTCCAGGCTCGCGATGCGCGCGCGAGCGGCCGGCGGAAGCTCGCTCTCGCGCGTCAGCGCCAGTTGCCAGTCGACGACGAGTCCCGAGGCGCCCAGCATCAGGCACGCGGCCGCGGTGTGCGGGCCGATGCCGCCCCGCGCCCAGACCGGCGTATCGACCGCGGCGGTCACCTCGGGCAGCAGGTCGAGCAGTTCCCGCGCGCCGATCAGACCGCCGCATTCCGATCCGCGCACAATGATCGCGTCCGCACCGGCGGCCTTGGCTTCACGGGCTTGCTCGACATCGGCGACTTCGACTACGGCCCGCAGGCCGAGCTCCTGCAACCAGCGGATGTCGCGCTTCAGCACGTGGGGCCAGCCGAACGCAAGGATGACACGCTCGACGGTTTGGCCGGCCACGGGCTTGAGCAGCTTCTTGAGATCGGCCGTCAACGGTCCGACCGAGACTGTGAGGCGCACGCCCGCCGCCGCCGCATCCTGAAGCAGTCGCTGCGCATCCTCCGGGGACGCCCACTCCAGCGCCAGCGCCCCGTGGAATCCGTCGCGTGCTGCGGCAATGGCCACCGCCGAGCCGGGATGGCTCGGCGGATTGCTGGCCAATACTACGACCTCGGTAGCCACCTACGCTCCTCCTGAGTCGCCGGGACTACGCGCGCCGCCGGCGAATACGCACGGCGGGGATCAATTCCGCCGTGCTCCTACAGCGTGAGGCCGACGCCTCGCGACCGCCGCCAGGCCCCCAGACAGGCCAGCGTCAGCGGCAGGAAGGTGAGTCCGCTCGCCCCGCACAAGCCGATCGGCGCCAACTGACCGGAATCGTCGGACTGCTCGAAGACGGCCGTGACCGTCGTGTCCGCGTTCAGCGTCAGCGACACCACCTCGTCCGAACTCGACACGCCGCCTTCGTAGCCGACGAAGACCCAGCCGACGTCCGGCGTCGCAATCAGCGTGACCGAATCGCCAGCGTTGTAGTCACCGCCACTGGGCGTCACGACGCCCTGCCCCTGGACGTTGACCGTCAGCGTTACCGTGGTATCGACCGGCGGAGGCGCGGTGTTGTCGTTACCGTTGCTGTTGTCCACGCTGCCGGAGAGCGCAAAATTCGCCACGATGTTCTTCGGACCATCGAGCACCAGCAGCAACTCCTCTTCGGCGGCCTCAACCGAGCCGGTCCAGCCAGTGAACTTGTATCCCGGGTCGGCGACGGCAATCAGCGTTACGGTGGCCCCGATGTAGTACTGATCCAGCTCCGGCTCGACGATCACCTCGCCGTTGCCACTCGTCGTGACCACCAGGTCCGCTTTCTGCTCGAAGCGCGCCGTGATCGTCCGCTCGCGGTCCATCAGCACCGTCAGCGGATTGGCGGTCTGGCTGCCATCGGGCACGTTGCCGGACCAGCCCACGAAGATGGCGCCGGCATCGGCGTCGGCCTGAAGCGAAACGCTGGTGCCGTCGACGTACTGGCGGATCAGCGCGTTGTCCTCGAAGGTTCCGTTGGGCGTCGGGCGGATTGTGCCCGTTCCGCTGCCCGTCACACTCAGATTCAACGTCCGCAGCAGCTTCGAAACCTTCGCCGAGACGCTCTTCGGGCTATCCATGGTGAGAGCGACTGGATTCTCCAGCAGGTCTTCCTCCGCGACGTCGCCGGACCAGCCGTCGAACTGGTAGCCGTCCGCCAGCACCACCGACAGTGTCACAACCTCGCCGCTGGCATACTCGATCTGCTGCACCGGCCCGTTCAGGATCACCGTTCCCGCAGGCGAGGCGACGATCGTTCCGCCTTCGCTCGGCTGCGAGATCGTCAGCACCGGGATCGCCGGTCCGACCACCCGCGTCAGGATCACCGGCGTGCTGCCCAGCCCGTTGGTGGTATTCTCGACGTCGATTTCCTCGACGTAGGTGCCGGCGGGCAGCGCCAGCGCGTTGAACGTCACGGTGAACGAATCGCTGCCGTTACCCGGAACGGTGCCCGCCACCTGATCCACCGAGAACCAGGTTTGCGAAGTCCAGTTCAGGTCGTAGTTCAGCGCGCCCGCGCCGCTGTTCGTCAGCGTTATCGTCGCCGCGGCGGGATGCTGCCCACCCACAGTAGTCTCGGCGTTAACGAAGATTGGTGAAACGGTGAAACTCGAAGGCTCGACCTCGATCTGAACGGTACGCGTCGTCGTGCCGGCGTTGGTCGAGACGTTTTGAAACGTGACCGTCGCGGTGTATGTACCGGCAGCCAGCGCGTTGGCCTCAAGCACATTCAGCGACGCGGTGACGATTTCCGTTCCCGCGCCAACGATGGTCCCGCTGGCGGGCGAGAGTTGCAGCCAGGGCTGATCGCTCGTGGCCGTGAAGTCCAGGCCGACCAGGTCGGAATCGGCGAGCGTCCAGGCGGTCGGCGTCTCGGGCAGGAAGGGTCCGCCTTCGACGCCCGAGAACACGAAGGTCGTGTTGGAATCCGGGACGACGCTCAGCGTCTGCGCCGAAGCGACACCCGTGGCCATCCCGATCGCCAGCAGACAGGCGCCCAGGATGCTGACACGAACCGCGCAGTGGCCGGCTGTTCCGGCAAAACGCGCGCACAATGGCTTGTGCTGAGACGTTGGCATAAAGACGATACCCCCCGTACGATCACGCCCCGAACGGGCCGGCGGCCGCGTTCCATCCCCCACGCGATAATGAAAGAGCGGGCAAGGACCGGTTCCCCGGAACCATGCGGTCGCCGCGCTTTACGCGTTTGCTAAGCCCAGCCCTTGCAAAAACGTAGCACAGGATAACACCCCTTGTCAATCGCGCCGGTCGGCTCAATAATGGCAACGGGCGTGGTTGACTGCCGCTGCGACGCGTGGGTTGATGCGTTAGCGGTACCCGTGTGAACTGCCGCCCGCCGATTTTCGGGGTCCGGTCGTCGATGGCCGCGCCGCTCGCGTGGCCCGGCGGCGTACCTCTCGCCCCGCCCACTGGAGAAAGGACTCTACATGACAGCGCGCATGATTCGGTTCGGGATTCTCGGTCTGTGCACCCTCGGAGCGGCGCTGAGCCTCGCCGGCTGCCCGACGACCGAACCGGATCCGGAACCGGTATTCGTGACGACGTTTTCGGACGACTTCTCGGCGACCAGCCTCCAGTCTGGCTGGACCGTCGACCGCCCCAACGACGCCAACCGCAGCCTGACCGCTCGTTCCGGCTTCCTGCGGATCATCACGGAGGCGGGCTCGTTCAACGGCGACAACAACACCGATACCGCCAAGAATCTCGTGCTGCGCCAGATTACCGGCGATTTTCAGATCACCTGCCGGGTGGAGTTCGCGGCGGAAGCGGATCGCCAGCTTGCGGGGATCCTCGTGCGCAGCGCTGAGGGCACCGACGTGATTTTCGGACTGACGCGCGAAACCGGCGACACAGGCCCGGTCGGCCTCGTTGTGGCTCTGGCCGAGCAGATCGACGGCGCCGACCCCCTGACCACCGGGACGCTTTATTCCTTCAGCGACGTTTACCTGCGATTGCAGCGCTCCGGGGATACGTTCACGGCGTTCACGAGCCGCACGGGCGAAGCGTTCGCACAGGTCGGCAGCAGCACGATTTCGTCCGATCTGCCCGATACGGTGCTGGTGGGCGTGACGGCTGGCACCGGTCCGGCCTGCGACGCGAACTGCGACGCGGCGACCGCGGCCGATTTCGACAGCTTCGAAATCGCCGTCCCGGAGTAGTCGGCTCCTAGAATCGGCGATCGAATGGACTCACGGGTACAGCGGCCGCACTCCGGCCGTCGTGCGCCTGTTCAACGGGGAGAAACCGCATGCGGGTCGGCAAGCGTTGCCTGACGTGGTTCGTGGCGGTCGTCGCGGCCGGTTTACTCGGCCCGCGGGCCGCGACCGCCCACGTGCTTCGCAAAGAGATGATGGAAGTGGTGAACACCAACGGGGCGGGCGGCTTCCTCGAGGAGGTCGTGCCGACCGGGCCGATCCCCGAGGGCGACAAGGCCCGCAACGTGGCGCTGACTCCCGACGCGGCTCGGGCCGTGGTTATCAACAACCACAGCCAGAACGCCACCGTGAT
>CAYOHG010000140.1:0-7683 GCA_964403685.1 uncultured Planctomycetales bacterium | reverse complement strand
AGCTTAAGCAGTTGCAGGCGATCCGGGCGCTCGGCGAGCGGCAGCCGATCGAACTGGTGCCGACCTACCTGGGTGCCCACGCGCTGCCGGCCGAGTATGAGGGCCGTGCGGACGCCTTCATCGACGACATCGGTTCGGCGGCGCTGTTTGAGCGCTTGGCGCACGAGCGGCTGGCGCGCTTCGTCGACATATTCTGCGACCGCGGCGCTTTTGACGTCGAAACGTCGCGGCGATACCTGACGCGCGCCGCACGGTGCGGGCTGAAGCTCAAACTCCACGCCGACGAGCTGGCCCAGATCGGGGCGACGCGGCTGGCGGGCGCGCTCGGTGCGATCAGCGCGGATCACCTGGAGCACATCGATGACGCCGGCATCGCAGCGCTGCGTGCGAGCGATACGATTGCGGTCGTGCTGCCGGGCACGTCGTTCTTTCTGGGAATCGAGCACTGCAATGCCCGGCGGCTGATCGAGGCCGGTCTGGCCGTCGCCATTGCGACCGACCTGAACCCCGGCTCGTCGCACATTGAATCGCTGCCGCTGGTTATGAACATCGCCTGCTGCCAGCTTCGACTTCTGCCGCTGGAGCTGGCCGCGGCGTGCACCGCCAACGCCGCCGCCGCAATCGGCGCGGCCCACCGCATCGGCGCGATCGCGGTGGGGCACGAGGCGGACCTGCTGGTGCTGTCAGCGCCCTCGTTGGAGGCCTGGCTGTACGCGCCGGGGCGAGCGCAGGTGCGCACCGTGCTGAAGCGCGGGCGCGTTGCATTCGACGCTGCTGCCGTGGAACACCCGTAGCGCCCCATGCCCGTGACCGCGGAGACCGGTTGGTCTCGATGGTTTCCTGATGCGCCGACGTCCGCAGAAGTCATGCTCCGGTGAGGTTCCGCGGGCGCGCCCCGGGGACCGCCGTGCCGCTGCTGAATTCTCGTCAGCGCCGCAGACCCCGACCAGCCGTTGACCCCATCGTCGGCCCCGGCTAATATAGATAAACAGGTCCACATCTCGTGTATTGTCGGGCGATCTGCGGGGAGAGCGGGAATGACTGCGCATGCAGTGAACTGGATCAGGCGGCGGCGCGCGTGGCTGGTCGGCACGGCCGGGGTCCTGGCCTTCGGCTTCTCGTCCGTCGCGGCTCGGGCGCAACTGCCCCTGCCCATGACCTTGCAGGACTTTCACGTTCCCGGCACGCAGGTCGGCGACATTTTCGAGGACGCCTTGTTCCCGCCAGAGAACTGCCGCAACTGCCACGGCTTCTTCGATTCCGAGAACGAGCCGTCAGCAACCTGGGGTGGCAGCCTGATGGCGCACGCCGGTCGCGACCCGCTGTTCTACGCCCAGATGGCGCTGGCCAATCAGGATGCGAACAACGCGGGCTACTACTGTCTGCGCTGCCACGTGCCGCAATCGATCGTCACCGGCCACGCGAATACGCCTGACGGCAGCACGCTCGACAGCCAGGACCGGCGCGGCGTGGATTGCCACTTCTGCCACAGCATGGTGGATCCCATTTACGTCGCCGGCGTCAGCCCGCCGGAGGACGAGGCGATTCTCGCGGGCCTGGCCGACGCGCCGCAGTTCTTCGGGAACGCCATGTTTGTGCTCGACCCCGACGGGCAGCGGCGCGGGCCGCGGGCGGACGCGGTTCCGCCTCACGAATTCCTGCCGTCGCCGTTCCATCGCCGCGGCGATTTCTGCGGCACCTGTCACGACGTGGGCAACGTCGCGACCCAGCGGCAGCCCGATGGGTCCTATCGCTACAACGCGCTGGATGAGGCTTCGCCCAGCAGCGACCCCTGGTCACAGTACCCGCTGGAACGCACGTACACCGAGTGGGAGCTCAGCGCGTTCAACAACGGCGGCGTGGACATGGGCGGGCGCTTCGGCGGCGTCGGCGACCCCGTGATGCGCTCCTGCCAGGATTGCCACATGCCCAAGGCCGAAGCCATGGCGTGCGTCTGGGGGCCCGTTCGGCCCGACGTTCGACGGCATGATTTCGCCGGGGCCGCAGCCCCGATTCTCGACCTGGTGCTCGAGGTGTATGGCGACGATCCCGCCGTCGACCCCGACGAGATCGCGGCAGGAAAGGCCAAGGCGCTGTCGATGCTGGAACGGGCGGCGTCGCTCGACCTCGCGCAGGAATGCGGGATGCTTCGCACGCGCGTGATCAACGAGACCGGCCACAAGCTGCCGACCGGTCACATCGAAGGACGGCGCGTCTGGGTGAACGTGCAGTTCTTTGATGCCGCCGGGGCGCTACTGCGCGAGCACGGCGCGTACGACTGGAACGAAGCGTTGTTGGACGAGTCCGCGACGCGGGTCTACGAGATGAAGGTCGGGCTGAGTGAGTACGCGGCGCAGGTCACCGGCCTGCCGGCCGGTGAGTCGACGCACATGGCCCTGGCGGACACGATCTGGAAAGACAATCGCATCCCGCCGCGCGGATTCGACAATGCCGCCTTTGAGCTGGGCGGCGCTCCGGTCGTGAAGCATGACTATGCGGACGGGCAATACTGGGACGACCTGTATCTGGCCATTCCCGAGCAGGCGGCGCGCGTCGACGTCACGGTCTACTACCAGAACCTGCCGCGCAGCTACATCGATCACCTGCGCGAGGCGAACCATACCGACAACTGGGGGGTGATTCTGCACGCCGCCTGGACGGCGACCGGCCGCGGCGCGCCGATCACGATGGTGTCGCAGTCGCTCGATACGCTCACGACGTTCCTGGTCGGCGACCTGAACTGCGACTGCGTCGTCGATCTGGCCGACCTGGAAGCCCTGCTGCCCGTGTTCGGGCTGCTGAGCGACGCGCCCGGGTTCCAGCCCGGCGCCGATCTCAACGGCGATTTCCGCGTCGACCTGCTGGACCTGTCGATGCTGCTGACCCACTTTTCGCAAACTTGCCCCTAGCCGTTGGCCGGACGCGCGCAGATGTATCCCAACACGCCTGAACTCCGCAGCTCCGACCGCCGGCCAGACTCACCATCGGTAAGCGCGGAAGCGTCGGCGCGCGGCGCGCGACGCGCACGTTACTCGCGCTGGCGTGCCGCTTCCCTGGCGAGTGTCTACGTGCTGATGGGGTTGCACGTCGCGCACTGGAAGATCGCCGGCAAGACCCTCGCGCCGCTGGAACTCAACGAAGTCATGTATACGCTGGAGCTGGGCATTGTCACCGCCGGCTTCCTGTTCATGCTGGTCGCATGCGTCTTGACGCTGCTGTTCGGGCGGTTCTTCTGCGGCTGGGGCTGTCACATTCTGGCGCTCGAAGACCTGTGCGTGTGGCTGCTGGCGAGGCTGCGCATCCGCCCGCGGCCGATTCGCTCGCGCCTGCTGCTGCTGGTGCCGCCGCTGGCGATGTTCTACATGTTCGTCTGGCCGCAGGTTGCGCGGATCGCCGCCGGACATCCACTGCCGACGGTTCACGTCGCCACCGACGAACACGGCTGGGCCTCGTTTCAGACCACGGACTTCTGGCGCAATCTGCCCGGCCCCGGCGTGGCGCTGCTGACCTTCGGCGTCTGCGGATTCGCCATTGTGTACGTGCTGGGGTCGCGCTCGTTCTGCACCTACGCGTGCCCCTACGGGGCGGTCTTTCGCGGGTTGGATCGCCTGTCACCCGGACGGATCGTGGCGACCGGCGACTGTTCGAAGTGCGGGGTATGCACGGCGGTCTGCCCCTCGCAGGTCAAGGTACACGAGGAGCTGCTTCGTTTCGGTACGGTGATCAATCCGGCCTGTGTAAAGGATTTGGAATGCGTCGCCGCGTGCCCCACCGGCGTGGTGCGCTACGGGCTGGGCCGACCGCCGCTGCTGCGCGGCTGGCGGGCGTGGCAGCCGTTGCGCCACGCGGTGGATTTCACGCTTGCGGAAGAGGCGCTGATGGCGCTGGTGCTGGTCGCGTCGCTGCTGACCTTCCGCGGGCTGTACGACCTGGCGCCGTTCCTGCTGACGCTCGCGCTCGGAGCGATCCTCGCGTACGTCTCCGTGTGCCTGACGCGGCTGGCTTTTCGAAGCGATGTGCGGTTGGCGACGATCTGGATCAAGGACGGCGGTAGAACGACCAAGGCCGGCCGGGCGGTGTTGGCGGCCGCAGGCGTGTTCCTGTTCTTCTGGGCGCACAGCGCGTTCATTCGATACCACGAATTCTGCGGATACCGCCTCGCGCACGATGCGCTCCCGCCGAGCGCTCCGCTCCGCCCCGTTCCGATGGCGGGCGCGCTGGCGCACCTGGAGACCTGCTGGAACTGGGGTTTGTTCACATCGCCGCGGCTGGCCGCCACGCTCGGGCAACTCTACGCGGCGCGGGGAACCCAGCGCGGCGATTCCGGCGACGCAGAGCTGGCACTGGCCGACTTATCGCGCGCCGCGGGTCTGCAGCCACAGGTGGCCGCGATTCGCTTCAATCTCGCCGTCCTGCTCAGCGCGCAAGAGCGCGACGCGGAAGCGATCGGCCACTATCGCTGGGCCGCGGCGCTCGATCCGCGGGACCCCGACACCCAGAACAATCTCGGCCTGCTGCTGGCCAGGCGTGGACAGTGGAACGAGGCCGAGTACAGCTTCCGCCGGGCGCTCGAGCTCAATGCCCGCCACGCGGATGCGGAGTTCAATCTGGGTCGTCTGCTGTGGTCGACCGGGCGCAGCGAGCAGGCTCTGTCGCACCTTCAGGCCGCGGCGAAACTCGATGCGCGCTACGCCGCGTATCGCGAAGGGCTGTTCGTCCCCTAACGACCCTGGAAGCGGTTACGCTGGTGACGGCACTCGGCTGTAGCTCGCTCCCGTTCGCCCCGCTGCGTGGGTACTTTCGAGATCTTAATCGAGCTTGCGCGGTTCCTTGACACTTCCATTTTAGCGTTTGCCACGCACGAGCTCGCCGGCGCGGTGTTCAGGGCGGCTCGATCGTTTCCAGAGTGGGAGAATTCGATGACGGCACGTCCCGCCCGTTGGGTCGATTTCACTTCACGGCGCGGCTTCACGCTGATCGAACTGCTGGTGGTCGTGGCGATCATCGCTCTCCTGATTGCGATCCTGTTGCCCAGCCTCCAGTCGGCCCGGGCGGTAGCGCGCGCCACGAAGTGCGCCAGTAACATCCGCCATGTTGGCGTGTCGACGCAGGTGTACTTGGCCTCCAATAATGATGTATACCCCGTCTCCTATCTCTACCCCTATGACGGCAACGCCAATTACCGGGTTGAAGATCAGACCTCGGCGAACGAAGGCGGAATCGGTTACGGGTATCTGCACTGGAGCTGGTTTCTCTACGATCGCGGCTCCGTGAAGACCGAGGCCTTCGAGTGTCCCAACTTCGAAAAGGGAGGCACCCCGCGGACCAATCCAGGGCCGCGCGCCGAATACTGGGAGGTCGGCGAGCAGATCGACGGCGCCGGAAACGGTTCGCCGAACGCCACCGAGGATAAACAGGCTCCGCGCCTGGCCTTCGCCGCCAACGCCGCCGTCATGCCGCGAAACAAGATTCACTTGTCAGACGGCGTGCGGCGGAACAAATTCGTGAACGCCTCGGCCATTCAGGCCAAGCGGCAGGTCATACTGGCCACCGAGCTCCACGACAACTGGATTTCGTCGGCGGTCGGCCAGGCGGGCGGGCTGGTCAGCAAGAGCCATCGCTCGATACAAGCCTTCTATCACCCGGGCAGCGGAACGAATGAGTACCAGGCCGATGCCGAAGTGCAGTTCGAGTATGACTTCAACGGGGACTCGGAAACCTACGGGCTGCGGCCGTACGCCAACATCAAGGACACGGTCGGCCTGATCGACGGCCAGGGCGGCACCATCATGGAGACCAACGCCGTCGGGCGCCACCATCCGGGCGGCGACAAGTTCGGCGGCACCGCCAATTTCCTCTACATCGATGGGCACGTGGAGCGCAAAACGATTCACCAGACGCTGGAGGCCCGCGAATGGGGTGACCGCTACTGGGGAATCACCGGTGAAAACCGCGTGCGGATGAATTGAGCCGCGGTCCGCGAGTCAGGTGATCGCATCGGCGACGAGGCGGTCGAACGAAACGCCGTCGGTCGAAGGAACGCCGCGGGAGCCGATCACGGGACGGATGCGCCAGTGGCGGCGCAGGGGTTCGTTGTTCACTGCCTTACTTTTCGCAGAGTTCTTTTTCCCCAGCTTCGGTTTCGCGCGCTTTTCACACGCCACATGCGCAATGGTTGCGCCGACCGTCGAGGCTGTTGTGCGGGATACTCACTCAAGGCGCTGGCGGCGCCTGAAACTCGTGTCCTAGGGTTCTGATTCATTCTGGAGGGTCCGCATGTTTCGACGCAATTCTCGTGTCCGCACAGCCGCGATCATGCTCGTCGGCTCGGCCCAGCTCCTTGTCCCGCAGGGGCTGGCTCAGACGGTCATTCAGGGCGGGGAAGTGAACATCTCGGGTGCGACGCTGTTCCGCAGCTTCTTCCAGTCGGGTGCTTCGACCAACGACTTCATCGATGTCGACGGCGACGGTTGCGCCGGCTTCTTTGAGCCCAACAGCGCCTGCGGGATCGCCACCGGCACCGTGGTCGATCAGTTGGCCCCGATCTACACCTGCCCGAGCTGGACCGGCTGGTGGCTGGTGCAGGATCGCAGCGTCGGTTCGGTCAACGGCGTCACCGAGTTCATCGATTTCCAGCTCGAAGGCACAATCCCCACGTCCGTGCCCGGTGAAGTGGGCCTGATCAACCGGCTTCAGTTCGCCGCCAACGGCGTGCCAACCGGCACCGGTTGCCCGGCGTGCAATGCCAGCAACACACCCGAGTGCCCCTCGTCCATCGACTTGGCCGTCACCGACGTGGAGGGCACGTGGAACTTCATCGCGGGCGACCCCGCGGACGCCTTCTGGAGCAAGAGGCCGACGCAATCGGGCTACGGCCAGAACTTCCTCGAGTCTGACACCGGCTACGTTAACCAGCTTGCGTCGCTGACGCGCGGCGGCAGCTCGCTGAACACCAACGTCGGCAGCCCCGACAACGACACCATCTATGACAACACGATCGCCTGGAGCCCGATTGTTCACTGCTCCAATCGCGGCACAGGCGTTCAGAACATCCGCATGACCGAGCTTCAGCACCTGTACGTCGCTGGCCGCCTGCCCAACGGCGAGAACCTGGCGGTCATCACCCGCTCGGCCGGATCCGGGACCCGCAACGGCGAGATGAACACCAGCGGAATCGACCCCTCGTGGGGCCGCGGTGACAACATCGGCAACGAAAACGCCGTCACGAGCTTCTTCGCCCTCGGCCCCAACCACCAGCCCACCAACGGCGAAGGTTCGAGTCAGGTCGAGCAGGCGCTCCAGTCGCGTCGGCTGGGAATCGGTTACACCGGATTGTCGGGCTCGGACCGTGCCATGGGCGACTCGCTCAACGGCCGCTACGAGATCCTCAACGTCATGTTTGACGATCGCGGCGGCAGCGCCTACGTGCGCCCGTCCAAGAACGCCATCCTCGACGGCTGCGACCCGGACACGGCTTACATGCTCGGCGGCAACCAGACCTTCATCTCGCGCGGTACGCCGGACAGCATCAACGCCGGCGATCCGGAGTACATGGAGAACCAGTCGGCGGCCGACTACCTGCGCAACATCACCGCCAGCATTGGCGCGATCACCACGCCGGATCCGAATCTCCCCGATGAGCAGCTCAGCCCCGGTGATTTCCTGGCCGAGAACTACTTCCTG
>CAYOHG010000139.1:0-7777 GCA_964403685.1 uncultured Planctomycetales bacterium | reverse complement strand
TGACCCGCAGCATCTATGTCACGTCCGCCGGCTCCGGCTAACGCAAGCGACGCGGTCCGCACGCCGGTACGAGACCCGGCGCGGATGGCGCCGCCTGCACACCGCTGGCAACTATGGGTTCGACGGCTGCGGCTCGCCGCCTGGCGCTGGCTCACCCGGCTTGGGTTCGTCGCCAGGTGCCGGCTCCCCAGGCTTGGGCTCGCCGTCCGGCGTGGGCGCCCCCGGCTTGGGTTCGCCGGCCGGCTTCGTTGCGCCGCCAACCGTCCGCTGCTGGCCCGGCGCCGGCCGCGCCGGTGTGTCGCGAACCACAACCTTTACTTCGAGCTTCTGGTATTCCGGCGCCGGATCATCGGTCATGATCGTGATCGTCACGCCTTCCTTCGGCAGCTCCGCGGCCGGCGGGAGTTTCACCGATACCTCGTGGTAGAGGTTCGCGACCTTGACGTCCGACGCAGTGGCCGCGGGCGGTAGCAGCGACGCCTTCACCAACTCGCTGCTCGACTGGATCTCGGTGATCTTCAGCGGCTTCTGGCCGGTGTACGCCACGCGGATCTTCCGTTCGATCGGCTGCGTCAGCTTGGCGGACAACGGAATCGTCGTCGGGTACACGCGCACGCGCGGCGTAATGTACGCCACCACCGGAACCGTGATGTGGTCGTACTTCTCGACCCCCGTGCGAAGGGTGAGTTGGGCGTTGTTGTAGCCCGGCTTGAGCGGCGGCTTGGTGGAGACCTTCAGGCGGAACGTCTTCCCGGGCTCGATCGGCTCCAGAACGGCCGTAAAGCTCGCCGTTTCCGGCAGCGGCTCCAGCTTCAGGTCAACCTTCTCTTCGATATTGCTGACCAGCGTCACTTCCTGGGTCTGGTTCGCGTTGCGATCGTCCAGCCGGAACGACACCCGCTCTTCCGGTTTGATATCGAAGGCCCGCTGAATAATGCCCTTGACCGCGATCGTCGCCGCCGGTGTGGCCGGATCGTTCGACTCGATCGTGACCGTCTGAGAGACATCGCGAGCGTTCTTCTTAGTGTTGTACGTGAGCTTCAGCTCTTCGCTCTGGCCCGGCTGAAGCACCTTGCCGTTCCAGTTCTCTCCACTCTGCGGCTTGGCCGCCGTGCACCCACACGAAGTCTTTACGCGCACGATCGTCAGCGGACCGACGCCCTCGTTCTTGATCGTGACCGTGCCCTCGGCGGGCTCGCCGTACCACTTCGTGCCAAAGTTCCACTCGTTCGTGCTGAGCACAATCTTCGGTTCTTTGCCGGGCTCGACCGGCGGAACCTGCTGCGTGGTCGGGTTCGCGACGCGCGGGTGCGTGTCGCCGCCCTGCTGCGCGCCGCCGTCCTGCGCCAGCGCGATCGGGATCGCCAGGATCAGTGCCGCCAGCGCGAGGGTGGGGATTCTGCTAAGCTTCATGTGTGTGTTCTCTCCCAGGCGATTGCTCGCAAGTCGCATCGGTTTGTCCGTTTCCTGATTATTCACGACCAGCCCCCGGCTGCTCAGCGCTGCCGCCGCCGAATGCCGGGGATGACCACGACGATCGTAACACATTCTCATGCAAAGGGTTAACCCAGAACCCCACCGAGCCCCGCAACTCCGTTCGGCAGCGCACCCCGACTCTCTTGAAGAAGCGCCAAGAGGACGCGGAGGCTTTCAACCTGCGACACCGCTTTCCATCCGCCGGTCTTCCGCCGGTACCGCCGGTTCCCAACCGGCAGTCTCCCACTCGCAACAGCTAGCCGCCCGTCCTGCCAGCCACGTCAGTCGCGCGCCCCTGACGAACCACACTACGCATCCGGTTCGCACGTCACCACCAGGTTGTACGTCGCGAATTGCTCGCAGTACAGCTCCGCCCGCTCGCGATTCGTCACCAGCAGCACCGCCGACCCGCTCTCGTGAGCTTCGATCGTCCGCTCGATCGCCTCAGGCTCCTTTAGCGGGGTCAGCCGCAGGATCGTGATGATCACGTGCTCAAACGAGTTCACGTCGTCATTGTGAAGCACGACTTTGTACGGCGGAAGCTGCCGTACCATCGGAACCGTCTCGGCCTGCTTGGTGGTTGAAGTGTCTGGCATGGCGACACGCTCACCGGGCGATTCCGCGCTCGCCCCTGTCGCCGCATTGTATCGTGCTGACACCGAACTGTTAGCGCGGTCCGGGAAACGGCGGTCCCGTGAGGTACAGGTCCGTGCGAATCACCTTGGCCGCCCACATCCGCGAGTGCGGAACCTCCTCGCGCTCTTCCACGAAATGGGCGAACTCACCCCGGCGGATCCAGACCGCCCGCAGATTCGCATCGTCGACGCCGCCGCGCCACCACACGCGGACGCGCTCCCACTCGTCGCGAGAAAGCTCCGAACGATCCAGCAACGGCTGAACCGGCGCGCCCAGTGCCCCGGCCATCCAGCGAGCCGCCGGTCGAATCGACGCCTGCGCAGCGGCCGACGTGTCCCCCTCGCTTGCTCCGGCGGCGGCCAGCAGCAGCTCGCCAGCCGCCGCGTCTCCGCTTTCAAGCTGGCGGGCCGCCGCGGAGATCGCGTCCGCGTCGAACGGCGGTGCCAAGCGCGCCCGGGTGTCGCTCCCGGTCACCGGGAATCGCAGGCGGGCCGCGGAACAGTCGGCCGTGCTCAGGTAGAAGCAGTAGCTCGGGTCGCTCAACGGGTGCGGAAACGTGAAGACCAGACGACCGACCCCTTCCCCATCGACCCGCTCAATCTCAACGTCAAAATGCTCGGACCGGAAGCTCTGCCCAGCCTGAAACCGGCGATGGTCCCGCCGAAACCCCGCAACGAGAAACCGCCCCAGCAGCCGTGAAAAGAACCCCGGCGACTCGATCGAGACCGCCAACCGGTGCGAATCCAGTGCTTCGACCGTCACGCGCTGCTCAATGACGAATGGGTCCGGCGCAAACGTCAGAACGTGCGCTCGAACATCCCGAAACCCGGGCCCGAGCATCACATCGAGCGCCGGCTTCGCGTAGATGTTCACAAACGGCAGGTTGATGAAAAACAGGTCACGCGTCGCCGGAGCCGGCGCATCGGCGACCAGCCACGTGGTGAAATAGCGCTCCGCCGCGATCGTCCCCGTCCACTGCCAGCGGCTGAACATGCTCAGCACGCTCGTGCCGCCGACAAACACGATCAGCACAAACCCCCGTGCGAAGCGCAACCCCGCCCCGCCACGCTCACCCCCCCGGCGCGCCGTCGCCAGCGCCGCCGCCGCCGAAAAGCCCACCCCGCACATGTATCCCGAATGCGGCGTCGCCACGACCGGCACCACCGGCAGCACACTTAGCACGATCCACCCGGGCCACAGCCACCATCCGCGCCACCGCCGCGCGGCCAGCCAGTACCCCACAGCCAGCGCGGCTACAATCCCCAGCATCAGCAGGCAATCGCCCGGCACCTCGCGCCACGGATTGAACCGCCCCGTTGGCCCGATCATCATCGGCGCTAGCCATATCGACGTCGTCAGATAGTGCAACAGCTTCGCCGATGCCCACGCACCGTACTCCAGCCAGTCCCCATTCGGCCGGCGCACGTAGACGTCCGGCATCGGCTGCGTGACGGCGGCGAAGCGCCAGACGGAGAACGCAACCCCGACGGCCGCAAACGCCAGAAACGTCCAGCGGCGCCGCCAGACCCGCGCGCGCCCGCCCTCGAGCCACTCCAGCGCCAGCAGAATCGCGGGCAGGATGATCGCGTTCTCCTTCGTGAACAGCGCGATCGTCCAGAGCAGCAGCGCGGCCAGGAAGCTCACCGGCCGCAGGTGTTCGTTGCCCGCACGGAGTGCATCGCCGGGCGCTGTGTTCTCTAGCGCCAAGCAGCGCCGCAGCCCCGCCGCCCGCGCGTACAACAGCAGCGCCGCCAGCATCAGCGCAGTCTGTATCACGCAATTCTGCGAGGAGCTCCAGGCGACCGTCACGACGGCGTTCGGATAGATGGCAAAGAGCGCGCCGCCCACCAGCGACCACAGCCGATCGGCGGTCAGCATCCAGCACAGCCGCCAGACCATCAGCACCGACGCGAAATGCAGCAGGATGCTGAACGCGTGCAGGTACGCGGGATCGTCGCCGCCGAGCACGTGATACACGAGCTTCATGGCTGCGATGAACGCCGGACGTCCGTACTCCCAGCGAACCGGCTCGTCCTGCCACCAGAAGTGCATCCACTGCGCCGGCTCGATCACCAGCGTCCGCAGCAGCTCCGAAAGCGACCAACCGTTCTCGCGCAACCCGCGCTGATGCCAGTGGTCATCCAGAACCGTGCCGTCCCACAGCGACCAGCCGTGCACCGCCAGCACCGCGGCCGACAGCACCGCAGTGCCGAGCGCTCCATACACGCGCCGCTGCAAGACCGACCGATCCGCGCTGGATGCTGACGGCTGCTCGCGAGTCGTCGGAATAGAAGAGGTGGACTTCCGGCCGGTTTCGCTCATGAGTTGCCGCGCCGCGCTACGAGGTTGCCGACATCCCGCCGGCCGCCGTCCCCGGCAGCTTCGCCACACCCGAGTCCTCGGCCGTCGCCCCGCCGATGGAGCCGGCCCGCTCGCAACGGGCCGTTCCAAAGGTCGGACAGGCGGCGCCCGCGCAGCGGCCGACGCTGCATCGCACCTCGACCACGCCGATGCCGCAACTCTTCAGATACGCCTCGTAGGCCGCCCAGAGCATGTCCGCGTCGCTCAGCTTCGGCGACCAGCCGAGCGCCGCGCGGGCCCGTTCGGTCGCCAGTACGTAATCGCGCGACGCGATCCTGAATTGCTCCGGCGCCAGCGGCGACATGCCCAGCCAATCCAGCAGCGTAAGCCCGCAACGCGCCGCAGCCGCCGGCAGCCGCACCAGCCGCGATCGCGAGCCGGCCCGAGCCATCAGCCCCGTCAGCAACTCGCCGACGCTCGGCGGCGCCTCCGACCCGAGATTGAACACCCCCCGCTGCCCGACACGCAGCGCACGCAGGCAGGCGTCCACCACGTCTGCCACCGCGACCATCTGATATCGATTCGTGCCATCGCCCAGCAGCGGAATCCGGCGATGCCCGCGCACCCGCTCAAATAGCGGCGCCAGCACGCCCACGCGCCCCGGTCCGATGATCAACCGCGGCCGCAGAATGGTGACGACCGTTCCACCGTCCGCCAGCTCCTGGCACACCTGCTCGCATGCCAGCTTGCTGCGCCCGTACGGACCGATCGGCCGCGGCGGATCGCCTTCGGTGAACGACCGCCCGTGCGGCGTGCCATATACCATGTCGCTCGACAGCATGACGAGCTGCCGCACGTCCGCCGCCCGGCATGCCTGCACCAACGTGCGCGTCGCTTCCACGTTCTGCGCGAAAAACGAGCGCCGCCGCCAGGCGTGCGGGCGCGACTGGTACTGCACCGCCGCGCAATGCACGACCGCGCTCACGCCTTCCAGCGCCGCCGCGCCGATGTACTCATCTCGAAGATCGCCCAGCACGAATTCCGTGTCCGCGGGCAGAATGCCGTCCGGCGACGCCCGATCCACCCCGCGCACGGCCAAGCCTGCCTCGCGCAGAGCCGCCACCAGGCCGCGTCCGACCAGCCCGACCGCGCCGGTAACCAATACTCGTCGGTGATCCTCGGACATCGTCTCGGCGTGACTCCTCGTAACCGCGCGCGGAGTATACGCGAGATGGCCGCGCAGCGTCCGCCTCGCCCAACTCGACGCAAAACGCTCCCATGCAGGTCCGCCGGCGCGACCCGCCCGTCCCGTAATGCCGTGCTATCGGGCACACGTCATCGGCGTCGCACCCGACCAGAACGGCGCGCCACGAGCCAAACGGCTGAACCGGATTGAGCGATATCCCGATCCGTCGGATCGGCCCCATCGTGTTTGTGGTTTTTTCGCGCCGCCCGTCCGGCAATAGGCCAACTTCATCAGCGTATGGCTGAGCAGAGGATCGGCCGGCGAGCCGCCGAGTGTCCCGCTTCCGCCCCAACCGAAAGGATTCTTGCATGCATCCGCGCACGGTTGCACCACGCCATCTCGACCCGGTTCGCTTCGCCGTCACCTGTGGATTGAGCGCGGCGGTGGCGCTCGGCTTACCTGCCCGCAGCGCGGCTAGCGACTGCACCCAGACGTCCGTCGGACTCATTCCGATCAATGATCTTGGGACCGGAACCTACCTCGGCCAGGTCGGCGGGCTATACCCCGGCGGCGTCAACGTCCGCCCGTTGACCCACGAGACCGCCGGTCGCGACCTGGCCCGCGGACTGCGCCCGCTTGACACGAACGGGCAACCCGCCGAAGACGGCCGCATCGTCCTCATGACCGTTGGAATGAGCAATACACACGCCGAATCCAACGCCTTCATTGCGGCACTCGACGACTTCGCCAATCTCAACCCGGCGGTCACCGTCTTCAACGGCGCGGAGGGCGGCGTCGACGCAATCGACATGTCCGACCCCGATGCGCCCTATTGGGACAACGTCATGCAGCGGCTCACACAAGCGGGTCTGTCGCGCTGGCAGGTCCAGGCGATCTGGCTCAAGCAGGCCATCAGCAACCCGGGCGTGCAGTTCCCCGACGACGAGTTCCCGGAAGACGCCCAACGCCTGCGCAGTCACCTTGACCAGATCCTGCACATCGTGCACGACCGCTTTCCCAACGCCCGACTGGCGTATCTCTCCAGCCGCATCTACGCCGGCTATGCCACCACCAACCTCAACCCCGAACCCTACGCCTACCAGGCCGGCTTCGCGGTCAAATTCCTGCTGCGCGATCAGATCTCCGGCGACCCCACGCTCAACTTCAGCCCCGACACCGGCCTGCCCGTGGAAGTGCCCTGGCTGAGCTGGGGACCGTATCTGTGGGCCGATGGCCTCACGCCCCGCAGCGACGGCCTGATCTGGGAATGCGAAGACCTCAGCGAAAACGACGGCACTCACCCTTCACCCAGCGGTGCCGCCAAGGTCGCGGGTCTCCTGCTGGATTACTTTTCAGCCGATGCCACCACGCGAACCTGGTTCGTCGCCGAGCCCGCCGACCTGAATGATGACGGCATCGTGGACCTGCTGGACCTGTCCGAAATCCTGACCGCCTTCGCGTCGTGTATCGGCGAGCCACGCTACGAAGCGGCTGCCGATATCGACCTCAGCGGCTGCGTCGACCTGCATGATCTCTCGCTCCTGCTGTCGCGTTTTGGCGTGCTGAACTGAAGCAGCCACGGAATGCCCCCGGGCACGAAGCAACCAGCGCGACTGTTGAGGAAAGCCCGGTTCGCGAGTGAGGCCCGGCCGTCAGCGAGGCGGCCGGTGCTGCTTATGAATCGCGGTGCACCGACTCCGGCGAAAAGGCCGGCAGACAGACGGCGATGTACTCGGCACCCCCGGCCGCCGGGGTCGAGTACCGCACCCATTCACCGGCCCGCGTGTGAATCGCCTGTCCGGCCCGCACTTCGATGACGCCCTCACGATGCTCAACGCGCAACAGCCCGGCAAGCACCACGGTGAATTCGTCGAATTCCGGAGCCTGCCCCGGCTCCAACCAGCCGCCCGGGCTGCGCATGTGCGCCACACTCAGCCGGGTTTCGCACGAATTCACCCGTCCAACATATTCGTCGATCTGCTTCGGTTTGTTGCCCGCCGCCTCGATCCGTGTCGGAGCCGCGTACAGTGTCGGCATCCCAGAGCCCCCCGCACAGCATGTCCAGCCCACGCACCGTACCCGCACTTCGTTAGTCGCCCCGCGCAGCTTCGCGCCGGAATTTTGTCGTCACAGCTAATCCGCCGGCAATCGCCGGATCTTGATGTTCCGGAACCAGAC
>CAYOHG010000138.1:0-7805 GCA_964403685.1 uncultured Planctomycetales bacterium | reverse complement strand
CCGCTCGAGACGCGGCGGCCGCGTCGGAGGCACACTTCCTGCTCGTGGCCGGCCGAAGTGATTCGACGGTTCCCTGGCAGCAGACCGCCGCCATCGCGAAGGCCGTTGGCGAGCGCTGTAAGCTGGTGGTGCTCGATGGTGAAGACCACACCACGCTGCCGCGGGACCGCACCGGAACCATCTGGCGCGAGGCGACGGCGTGGTTCGATCAGTGGCTCGCGGAGCCGTGATCGCTCATTCTGGCCGTGCGGCCCGTCACGCGCCCCTTTTGCGCCCTGTTCCCCGCTCCCTGCGCACGGTTCCCCGCTTGCCCTTCCCCCGCCGGCCTCATCCATTCAGCTTCGTGGCCGTTGTCAGCCGCTCGTTCACATCCCCCCAATCGACCACGTTCATGAATGCCTTGATGTAGTCACTGCGCTTGTTCTGATAGTGCAGGTAGTAGGCGTGTTCCCAGACATCCAACACCAGAAGTGGGACGACGCCCCAGACTCCGCAATTCTGGTGCTTCTCGGCCTGTAGCACGAGCAGTCGCTGGGCCAGCGGCTCGTAGCCCAGGATGCCCCAGCCACTGCCCTGCACCTGCTGAGCGGCGGCCTGAAAGTGCCCGCGAAACGCGTCCATCGAACCAAAGTCGCGCTGAATCAGCCCGGCGATCGGGCTGCCGGCCGGCGGGTCGCCGCCGCCGTCCTTCTTCATGTTCTTCCAGAACACAACATGCAGCAGGTGGCCCGAGAGGTTGAACGAAAGTGCATCGGTCAGCGCCCGGACCTTCTGGATCGTGTCGCCGCCGGCGCGGCGCACTTCGCCCAGCTCGGCCAGCGCCGCATTGGCGCCCCGGACGTAGGCGGCGTGGTGCACGTCGTGGTGCAGCTTCATCGTCGCCACGTCGATATGCGGCTCGAGGTCGGCGTAGTCGTAGGGCAACGGGGGGAGCGTGTAGGGGCCATCCGCCGCCACGCCGCCGCCGGCCGCCTGCGCAAGAGCGGCTTCCGCGCCCGCCGCCAGCCAACCACCGATCATCGCCGATCCGCCCAGAACTGCCCGTCGCGTGATCGAGTTCATCATCGGCTCCCCAGCGCAGGAATCGGACCGCGGCGCTGCCCACGCGGCGCGGCGGGTCGTCCGGCGGCTGCGGCGCGGATTGTACGCCCCCGCTTCATCGCCGTTAACGACCGCGCGTCTCCGAAGGTGTTGCGTTGGTAACCGGCAAAGCCGGCTGCGACGAAGTGCGCTCGGGCAGGCAGCCACCCGCCCGGCTGGAAGCCCGCCGGTGCAAATGAAGCGCACGCGAAGGCAGCTCAGTGACCGTGGCGGCGGGCCGCGGGCGCAACCGGACATGGTGGCCGACTACTCGGACGCGCGGTGCAAGCGGGCGTGGGCAAAGCGGCTCGGCCGGCCCAGACTCCGACGCGCACCGATGCCGGCCCCTGCGATTGAAGGCGGTGCGGACCGTCTGGTCGACCCTTCATGCACCTGGCGCTGTCAATGGCGTTGGGTCAGCAGTGCGATGGCAACGGGTGTACGCCTGACTAGTCCTCGCTACCCAGGTGCTGGTCGACGCGCTGATACGCGGCTAGCGCCAGCGGATATTGCTGCCGAACGGCCGAAAGGTCGCGGTTGGCCGCCGCCTGGCTGAGCTCCGCCAGCGATGTGCGCAAATCGACCACGGCCAGCTCAGCGGCGGGCCGCTCACGGTCCAACAGCGAGACCAGCCGGGCGTCCTGATCCAAGGTTTCCGTTTCCGCGAGCAACTCGTCGGTCTTTTGCGCGAGCATGCGCAGCGCGTGCGCGCGCTGATCGCGCAGCGGCTTGCGAACAGCGCGGCGCTGCGGCGCCGTAGCCTGCTCGTAATATGCCGTGATGCTCGCCAGTCGGTCGGGTGCGGCCGCGCGCGGCGTGCTGGCACAGCCGAAGACTCCCGCGCAAAGAACGACGCCGATCACCAGTAATGAACGCATGATGAAGCACCCTCGTATTGGGCACACGGGCCGCGGGCCACGCAAGAGGCCGCTCCAACTGACACTAGGAGGTCGACGGCGCAGCGTTAACGCAAATGTTGGCCGCCGCGCAGTGGCCCACGTTGCGGACCCAGGCTGCCACGCATTATGGGGTTCGCCCAGCATGATCAGAAAGCCTCCTGCAAACGAATGCCCGCCACAAATGCGTCGCGACCGTCAACGCCGCCGGGACGCAGAATCCACTGAAAGTCCGGCGAGACCGAAAGCCATGGAAGAAGCTGAGCGTTGTAGTAGACCTCGATCACGGTTTCGCGGCGGGGATCGATTGCGCTTGCGCGCAGGTTCTGGCTGAGCAGCCCCTGTGCCACTCCCAGACCGAGCACGTCGTCGTCGCGGGATGGAACCAGGCCCTGGTACTGGCCGCCGACGCTCCAGAAGTGCTCGATTTCGTTCGACTCGGGATGAGCAAAGGCATACCGAGCGAAGAGCCCAAGCCCCTGTTCATCGCCTTCCACGGCCGGGTCCTCGCGAAACACGACCTGGTCGAAGCTGGTGTAAAAGCCCACATCATCGCGCTTGAGCGGCGCGGTGCTCAGCCGTCCACCCAGATCGTTGAAAAACAGCTCCTTGGCCTGCGGGTCGTATCACAGGCCGAATCGATAGTTGCCGGGCAGTTCGCCCCAGGCGGTGGAGAAGCGCGGCGTGAGGCCGAACTCATACATGCTGAAGAAATCGCTGCGACCGTGGTACGCGGTGCGGAAGCCGGTCTCGCGCACATCGGCCTCCGCGTCCGCGACGCCGGCCCCGAAATAGAACCAGTCACACGGTGTGGCGACGAATTGCACGCCATGGCCGGGGTCCGGGTAGGGTAGGTTGCCGCTGACGATGAGCGCGTTGTTGAGGAACTGAGCCGTCTCGTCGTTCGCAAACGCGTTGGTGTCGAAATCGACGCTCAGGTCGATCTTGCCGGCGCGAACGCGCAGGCGCTCGTCGAAGAAGACGTGCTCGTACCACAACTCGCTCAGATCGATGGCGCGATCGCCGCCGGCATCGCCATTCACGCCAAAGTAGTCGCCGACGTAGCCGCGGTCGCTGACGCCTTCGTCCCAACTGCCGCCGGCCAGGGCATAGACCGTTCCGCCTTCCCAGAGTTGAAGCGCCCCGACATCCAGCGTCAGCTCGAGGTCATAGCTGCCGCTGACGCGGTGCGCGTTCTTCGTCTGCACCCCGCCGCGGGCGTTGTGCTGATAGCCGGTCGTCATTCCGAGGTCGATCGTGAAGCCACGCTCCTCCAGCGCCGCGCGCGTCGCCCACCAATCGCCGGTCAGCCGTTCGGTTTGCAGCACGTCGTATTCAACTGGAGCGGACTCGAGCGATTCAGAGGATGCTGATTCCGCCGGCGGTGGCGCCGTTGCCTGCTGTGTGGCCGCCGGCTCCTGCGCCGCGACCGGCGCAAGCGAGCAAAAGACGAACGTCGGTCCGACGATTCGACGAATCATGAGCGCGTTTCTCTCGAAGCTGACGCCGCCGCCGAGCCTTGGCGGGCAACTTCGCTTCGGCGCCGGTGCCATGCGGTGCAGGGCCTTGGCGCCGTCCAGCCCGCGCGCAGCGCCGATCCGCGGCGCTGGGAGCAAGCGACCAACGTCACCTCAAGTTATCGGCCGCGCCGCCATTCGGTGATGAGTGCTCCAGCAGAATTTCCCGCCGCGCGCGAGTTTGGGCCCGGTCCTGAGCGCGGCAACGGCGCGCGCCGATGGCGCTCGTACGGACTGCCACGGACCGTTCGTCAAGCGTTCGAGCCGTGCGACATGGCCCGGTCGCGCGCGCAGGTCACCGGGGATTACACCGGGCCGAGTCAGGAAGCCACACGCCATGAAAACGACCGTTTCGCTGAGCACCAGGCTTTACGCCGGCTTCGCGTTGCCGCTGGTCATTCTGATCCTGGTTTGCGCTCTGAGTTGCTGGCAGGCGCGCGGGGTGGAGGATGCGACGGGCCTGGTGGACGGCCGCAGCGAGGGCGCTGAGTTCGCCGTGCTCGCCCAGGAGATGAAACTGCACATCGTCGAGGTGCAGCAGTGGCTGACCGACATTTCGGCGACCGGCGCCGCCGCGGGACTGGACGACGGATACGAAAAGGCGGCTCAGCACGCCGAGAGCTTCAAGCAGGGTGTGGAGCGCTTTCGCGCGATGTACGAGCGCGAACAGGACACCGCCTCGCTCCAGCGATTGACCGAACTGGAGCAGAAGTTCGGACCGTACTACGAAGTCGGCCGGAAGATGGCCGCGGCCTATGTCGAGCAGGGTCGCGAGGCGGGCAACCAGGCCATGAGGGAATTCGACGCGTACGCAACCTCCATTTCCGAGGCGATCGACGAGTTCGTTCAACAGCAGGTGGACGAGTTCAGCGGAGCGATGCAGGTAGTCGCGGCGCGCTGCGCCGAGCTAAAGACCGCCACCTGGGTGGCGGCAGTTTCATCCCTGGCGGTCACGCTGCTGGCGGCCTGGCGGATCACGCGGTCCATCAGCAAGCCGGTCAGTCGCATTGTCGCCGGACTGACCGAGAGCACCGAGCAGTTCAACGCCGCCGCGTCGCAAGTTGCCAGCGCCTCGCAGTCACTGGCGCAAGGGGCCAGCAACCAGGCCTCGGCGCTGGAGGAAAGCAGCTCGGCCCTCGAGCAGATGTCCGCCATGACTCGCACCACCGCCGACAACGCCCGGCAGGCCAGCGACCTGGCCAACCAGGCCCGCGCGAATGCCGACCAGGGCGCGCACACGATGACGCAGCTCAATACGGCCATGTCGGCGATCAACGAATCCGCCGGTCAGATCAGCAAGATCATCAAGGTGATCGAGGAGATCGCCTTTCAGACCAATCTGTTGGCGCTAAACGCAGCGGTCGAGGCCGCCCGTGCCGGCGAGCACGGCAAGGGCTTTGCCGTGGTGGCCGAGGAAGTCCGCAACCTGGCGCAGCGCTCCGCCCAGGCCGCCAAAGACACCACCGACCTGATCGAGGGTTCGGTTACCCGGGCGCGCGAGGGTACGCAGGTGGCCGTGACTGCCGAAAACGCCTTGAACGGAATCGCCGGCGACGTGACGCAGGTAGCGGATCTGCTCAACGGCATTACGCGCGCCGCGACGGAGCAGGCGCAGGGCGTCGAGCAGATCAACGCCGCCGTCTCGCAGATGGACAAGGTCACGCAGCAAAACGCGGCCACGGCCGAGCAGTCCGCCTCGGCCGCCGAGGAACTCAGCGCTCAGGCTCAGACGGTGAAAGCGTCGGTGAACGAACTGACGGTACTGGTCCGGGGCGGACGCCGGCCCGATCTCGCGCCGGTCTCGCGCGAATCCGACCCGACAGCGGTCTGAGCTACTCATCGATGCACCCCGGGGTGTCGCATGTGTTCTTGACCGTTGGCTCCGCGTGAGTTAGCGTGCCGGGTCGACTGGTCTGACAGCGTGAACGGCAGCGGTCGCGGCGTGAGTCCCTCGCGGGACGCGCCGGTGGGATCATGCGGGCAGCGGGCCGTGCAGGCGGTTGCCGAGGTTGTTCCCGCACAATGGACCGGTCGGGCGGCAGGGCTGCGGCGTGGATGCGTGATTGCCTTGCTGGGCTTGGCGTTACGAGAGTTCCGGCCCACCGCCCGCGGGCGTTGCCATTGGCCTTCGCCCAGATGATGCGAACCGCGCGGCGGTTGAGCGGGAAGCGCATCGGCGGCGGCGAAGTCGGGCCGAGTTGCGGTTGCGGACTACGACGGCTCGTTGACGCTTTTGTTGTCTGGAGAGGTGGCCGAGCGGCTTAAGGCAACGGTTTGCTAAACCGTCGTACTGCTTATTGGCGGTACCGGGGGTTCGAATCCCCCCCTCTCCGGTTTCAGTCTATTGATTTCAGCCAACGCGCTTCCGCCGACGCGGCTGAATGTTCGCGCCGCTGAATGACCGTCCCGTGCCTCACGAACTGGAAACCAGCGGCTGTCCGCTCGGGTCCGCGGCACCCCGCGGCCGGCGACCCCTGATTCGGCAGATCAGCACGCCGATCGCGGTCAACACGACGGCCGACCAGACCGCGAAGTCCGGCGATGGCTCCGACTCACGGATGCCGAACGATTCGAACCACGGCTGAAGCGCCGCCGGATGCGCCGCGAGCACGCTGATGCCGTTGTGCAGCGCGTGAACGAGTATCGCCGGCCAGATGGAGCCGAATTGAACCACCAGGTAGCCGAGCAGCACGCCCAGCAGCATGGTCGGAACGAGCCGCTGAGCCATGTAGTGGAACAGGCCGAAGGCCAGCGCGGAAATCAGGATCGCCACGGTGCTCGGCAGGCTGGCGCGCAGCCCGGATAAGACGAAGCCGCGAAAGAACAGCTCTTCGACCACGGCGGGGATGATGGCGATGAGCAGCACGAGCAGCCACGGGTTCGCCTGCATGACGGCGCCAAGCTGCGACTCGATGGCCTGCTGAATGCGCGGGTCCAGAGGCAGAAAGCGCTCCTGAATCTCCAGCCAGCGGCGCATGAGCATCCACGTGCTGGCACCAAGGCAGAGGGCTGCGCCCCAGGCCAGCGGCGCGGCCCCGTTCAGCAAGAAGGTCGTTTCCGCCCGAATCCGCAGGTAATTGGCCGTCAGCCAGGGGATCAACCCCAGCAGCAGGGCCAATGTGCCGGCGACAGCCAGCAGGAAACCGAGCCCGGCCAGCCCGGCTCGCCCCAGCGATTGCTGCACGTAGAAGTTGAGCGAGTAGAGCAGGGTCAGCATGAGCAACGCGGTCGCCGCGCTGGGCGTGTTCGCCGGCCGGAAGAACCGCCGCTGAAAGAGCGTCTTGACCGAGCCGGAGTCGGCGAACAGGACGGCCTCCTGTCCGAACAACCGGGCGGCAACTGCAACCGCCGCCGCCGCGTACAGGCTGGTCGACAGCAGCACCCACAGGACGGCGTCGAAGGGGAACTTGCCGAGGAACAGTTCGCGCGTCAGGACGACGAGGTTGGCTACCGGCATGATGACGATCGGGCCTTCGAGCCGCGTGCCGGGCAGAATACCGACCACGCCGGGGATCAGCGCGGCCATCATGACCGGAACGATGTAGTTCTGCGCCTCCTTGAAGCTGCGGGCGAAGCTGCACACGGCCAGCAGCATCGCGGCGAACAGCACGGCCAGCGGAATCAGCAGCACGAAGACCCACAGAATGGCGCGCAGCGGAATCTGCACCTGGCCGTCCTGAAACAGGAAGCTTCCGACTCCCAGGTAGATCGTTCCGGCCATCGACAGCAGGTTCAGCAGGGCGCTGAGCAGCCCGATCAGCGCGACCACGATGAATTTGCCCGTCACCAGGTCCACGGTCGGCACCGGTGCGGCCATCAGTGTTTCGAGCGTGCCGCGCTCGCGTTCGCCGGCGGTCAGGTCGATGGCCGGGTAGATCGCGCCGGTGATGGTCATCAGGATCAGGATCAGCGGGATGATCTGACCGAGCGTGAAGCCGGCCATGCGCTCCGCGGTCGCGACGTTTTCGCTGGTTACCGCCAGCGGCTGGACAAACTCGGCCGAAAGCGAGAGCCGCCGCAGGCGCTGGAGCAGCTCGCTGGCGGCGGCGCGCTCCAGAACGCCCTGCAAGCCGGTGGCGCCGAAGTCGCTGCGGATGTCGGTTTTGTCGAAGATCAACTGCACCGCCAGCGACTCGGTCGTCGGCCGGGACGGGGGAGAGCCGGCCAGCACCACACCCACCTGCACGTCGCCGGCCAGCACCGCCTGGCGTACGTCGGCGCACACCAGCACGTCGAACGCCGGCGGCGTCTCGCGCAGGTCCATTCCCCCGATGCGGCGGCCGGGTTCAATCGCCTCGGCCGCCGGCCGCCG
>CAYOHG010000137.1:0-7815 GCA_964403685.1 uncultured Planctomycetales bacterium | reverse complement strand
TCCGTGGCCTCCCCAGTGAGCGCCCGCCTCAGGGGTTGAGGGCGAACGCGTCGCGAAACAGGATCGAAGTCGACACCGTCGCCAGGTAGCGCTCCCAATCCGCCGGCCCGGGCGCGCCGCTGACCGCGTCAAAGGCCTCCGGCGGTATGCCGCGAAGCAGCCAGCGCGCCCGTTCCACCGAGCGGGCCGCTTCGGTCAGTTTTCCCTGGCGAAGCTGGATATTGGCGATCTGCAACTGGGCGCTCAGCGCGCAGGGCTCACTCTGAAAGCGGGCGGTGGTCTGGCGATACAACCCCAGGGCCGCCTCCAGCGCGGCCGGATCATTCAGTTCGTACAGGCAGTCCGCCTCGTACAGCCGAGCCAGCCGCTCGAGCAGGGCCGATTCCGCGTCCTGTGCGGCGGCGTCGGCGCTGACGGCGGCGACGAATTGCCCGAACAGCTCGGAGGCTTTGCGAAAGCGAACCGCGCTTTCGTCGCGATACTGCGCCGCCTCGGAGGCCATGGCGCTTTCCTGCCGCAGCAGCCTGGCGCTCTGGCGGTACGCGTCGGCGTGCATGAATTGAAGCCGGCGATGGGTTCCATCATGCGGAAACAGGGCCAACGCGTTTTCCAGGCGTCCGATGGCGGCGCCATAGCGGCCCTGGCGGTACAGATACTCGGCCAGCTCGAGCAGCGCTTCCTGATAGACCTGCGCTTTGGGGGAAATGCGATCATCTTCCAGCAGTGCGGTCAGCAGCGTCTCAACCCGATCGTTGCCCGCGCCCATCGCCATCAGGGCGTCGGCGGAAAGCAGCCGTGCGCGCGCGGCTTCCTCCAGCGTCGGAAAGGCCTCGATCAGCTCCTGGTATTGCACCAGCGCCAGGTCGAATTGACCGTCCGCGGCGTAGGCGCGGCCCAATTGCAGCAGCGCCAGCGGGCGGCGCGGGTCGATTGTGCGGAACTTCAGAAACGCGTGCAGCGCCTGCCGCGCGTCGCCCAGCGCGCCGGCCTGATCGTAGGCGTTCGCCGCCGACCACAGCAGGTTGGCGTGCCGATCCTGGTCCAGCGGCGTTCGCTCCGCGGCTTCGACCAGCGCCAGCGCCGCGGCGTGTGAATGGGTGCGCGCCAGGCCCGCATCGGCAGTGGCGGCCGCGGCGGCGAGATGAGCATTAGCCAGTCGCTCGAGCAGCTCGCTGCGCCGCTCAGGCTCGGATTCGTCCATGATGAGCAGGGCGCATTCGCCATAGCCAAGGGCCGGGTCGAGCTCCGCCCGCGCCACGAACTGGTCGAAGAGCTGAACCGCCGCATGCACCATCCGCGGCAGCCCCACGGCGCGCATCGCCGGATCGCGATCGAACGTCTCGGCCCCGTCGCGAATGGCGGTGCGAGCGGCGGCGTGGCGGCCGAGCGCGGCCAGCGCCTCGACGCGTCCAATGCTCGCCAACGCAGCCACCTCACCCTCGGATTGAATTGCGACGGTCGCTTCGAAGGCCGCCAGCGCCTCCTGCGGACGATGCTCCGAGAGCGCCACGCGCCCGCGCAGCCAACGGCCCAGCGCCGGCAGCAGCGTCAACCGTGCCAGCGCGCGGTCGTCCTCGGTGTTTCGCCGCACCCACTCGGTCATGCGGTCAAGCAGGACCTCGGCCTGCTCGCTACGACCGTCGGCGACCGCGATCCAGGCATCCAGGTAATCGTGATAGCCGTCGAGCCCCACGCGAGTCAGCCGTTCACCGTGCTCGGCGAGCAGTTCGTGCGCGTGTTCAATCCGGCCGCTTTCCAGGTCGGCCTGGATGGCGCTGTGCAGGGCCCACCAGTAGTACTCCAGCGATATGCCCTCGTCGCCCAGCAGCGCCATCATCGCCGCGCTGCGCTCCTCCTCGGCGCCGGAGCGTCCGTCCAGCAGCCGCACCAGGGCCTGCAACGCCGCCCGACGGGACTCAATGTCCGGGTCGCGCGCCAGGACATCGCGATAGGCCCGGATGGCTTCGCGCGGATTCCGCAGCCACTCGTGCGCGGTTGCGATCCGGATCGCATTGGCCGAATTAACGTGAAAACCCAGCTCGGCCGCGGCGATTTCGTGCTCCACCAACCGCCGCACGTTCGCCTCGATCGGCACCTCGCGGCGCTTTTCCGTCTCGTAGATGATCTGCGAGAACATGTCGTGAACCGCGGCCTGATCGGCGGTAGGCAGGGGGGGCCGCAAGGCGAGCAGGTCCGCCGCCGAGTTGGCCGCCTCGTAATACTCATGGCCCGCGACCAATTCGCGCAGCTGATCGAGCAGAACGGGCAGCTCCACTTCTCGTGCCGGTGGACGGCGGTTCTCGATCGCCCAGACAAACGCGAACGCGGCCAGCACCGCCAGCGGAATCTGCCAGCGGGAGCGGAACAGCGTCGCCAGGTTGGCCAATGCACTCATTCGGTTCGACTCGTCGGCGCAGGCCGGGCGCATGCACCGCCGGCCATGCGCAACCGCTGCCGCTACTTCCTATCGGAAAGGCCGACCGTTCGGGTGCACCCGGGTTGCGCGGGCACCGGCGAGGAATGCGCGGCGGGGCGGAATCGAGAGCCGGGCGATGGCCTACCAGTCACGCTCCACCGGGCGATAGCGGCGGGCATCCCGCAGGCGGAGGTACTCACGGCGTTTGGATTCGAGATCGCGGATCATCTGCATCAGACGCTCGGCCTGCTCGGGCGAGAGCTGCACATCGGCGAGCTGCGATTCCGCCACCGGCGCTTCCTCGGACTGCGGCTGCGAAGCGGCCTGTGACTCCTGCGGCTGGCTATCGGCTTGCGGTTGCTGGCTCGGCTGAGACTGTGCTTCGCTTTCGTCCTGCGGCTGCGCTGGGGGTTCCTGCGACGACTCGTCGCCGTCCTGCGAGTCGCTCTCTCCAGACTGTGACTGACCCTGCGAATCCTGCTGCTGGCCGTCGGACTCGTCGGGCTGAGAGGTCGGCTGGCTCTGCGCTGAGTCGGGCTGGCTGGAGGGCTGCGATTGCGGCTGTCCGTCCTGGCTCGGTTGCGATTCGGACTGCGATTCAGCCTGCTGGCGAAGCTGCTGGGCGGCGCGCAGCGCCAGCTCCAGATTCGCGCGGGCGTCGGTCAGAGTCGGGTCAAGCCGGATTGCGTCGCGAAACTGGTCGGCGGCGCGCCCGCGCCGTTCCAACGCGGTGGTCAGGTCGCCGGCGTCGGCCAGTTTGAGCGCTTCGGAGTAATCGCACGTTCCGAGGTTGTAACGGGCCGCACCTTCAAAGGCCGGGTCGCGCAACGCCGCCGCCCGCACCCAGAGCTCGCGGGCGTCATCGAGCCGGCCGAGTTTATAGAGCGCGGCGGCGCGGTTGTGCAGCGCCTCGGCGAGTACGTCCGCGGCTTCCTCCACGGACGCGTATTCCTGGAGAGCCTGCTCGTATCGGCCGGCGGCATAGTGCTCGTTTCCGCGTGCAATCGCGGCGCGCGGGGCATCGTCCGCCGCCGCGAGGGCCAAAACAGCCGACAACAGCAGCGCCACGAACCCGGTCGGCCGCGCGGCCGCGCGTGAGTTGCTCATGCTGCCTCCCGCGATGAAAGCGTCCGTTGGGCGCGGGCGGCGCGCGGCGCCAGCGTGTCGCGCAGGCACGATTCCAGCAGCACGGCCAGCAGCGCCATTAGCGTAAACCAGTGCGTCTGGGAGGGTTGCTCGATCCGGGCGCTCTCTTCCACCTCGCGGGCCTGCACCGCCGGCAGAATCGCGTTGCGGTAGATTTCGCCCAAGTCGAAATTGCGCGTGCCGACCGGAATGAACGTGTTCGGCAGGCCGCTGACGGCGGCGACCTGCCGGAGCGTCTCAAAGTCCGCCCGGCTCCAGACCACGTTTCCATCATGGGTCATGAACCCCGAGTCCTTGCCGGCTTCAATCGGCACCCGCGCGCCCTGGCGCTCGTCGCCCAGGGCCAGCGCGAACACGGGTATCTTGCGCTCGGCCCACAGCACTTTGGCCGCCTCCAGCGGGTAGGTCTGCTGGTCCTCGCCATCGGTAATGAGCAACACCAGTTGCGGCGAATCGAACTTGCCATCAAAGCACTCGCCCGCCTTGCGCAGCGCGTCGCCGATGGCCGTCCCGCCGCGCGGCGCGCTGTTGACGCTGATGTCCTGCAACGCGAGCCGGAAGTAGCCGTAGTCGTGCGTCAGCGGGCATTTCACCGAGCTGGCCCCGGCAAAGGCGATCAGCCCGATGCGATCCCCGCCCAGCGCCGGCAGCAGGTCGTAGCGGATCGCGTCCTTGGCGCGCTCCAGGCGGTTAGGCTGAATGTCGCTGGCGGTCATCGACTTTGAAACGTCCAGCAGGACCAGGATGTCCAGCCCGCGGCGAAGGCTGTGCTCCTCGCGCTGGCCCCAGCGCGGTCCGATCATCCCGGCGGTCAACGCAAGCAGGGCGCCCGCGATCAGCCCGATCCGCAATCCGCCGCGCAACAGCGACAGATGGGGCGCCAGCCGCGGCAGGAGACCGCTGGACGCGAAGAGTGCCAACCCCCGGCGGCGCTGCCAGAGGCCGTAGGCGCCGAGCGCCACGGCCAGCAGCGCTGCCCATAGCAGGTGCAGCCAGCGCAGATCGTCGAACGTCACGCCACTCATATCGATCCGTCCGTCGCTGCGCGATTCACTGCTACAGCGCCGCGGCCGTAAGGAAGCACGGCTGGCCTCGGGCCGCCAGTCATGGAATCTTCCTCAGCAACGTGGCGTCCAGCAGCATCTGCAATCCCAGCGCGATAAACGCGACCAGTAGCCACGGACCCGCCAGGTCGCGATAGCGCGCGAAGCGCTGTTCCTCCACGTGCGTGCGCTCCAGCTTGTCAATTTCCTGGTACACGTGTCGGAGTGAATCATCGTCGGTCGCGCGGAAGTGCTTTCCGCCGCTCAGCTCGGCGATCTTCCGCAGGTCGGCGTCCTCCGGGATGGCGCGGCCGCCGAAGGCTCGCAGCGCGCCCGTTCCGGCCATGATCGTATAGACCTTGACGCCATAGTGTGCCGCCAGTTCGCCGGCCTGAACCGGGCGAAGCAGGCCGGCGTTGTCTTCGCCGTCGGTCAGCAGGATGATCACGCGGCTGACGATGCGGAGGCGCTCGCCGGACCCGGTCGTGCGTTCCAGGTTTCGCAACCGCTCGACCGCCAGGGCCAGCGCATCGCCAATAGCGGTGCCGTCCTCCTCGCGCGTCGTGACCATGCGGACGCTATCCAGGATGGCTTTCAGCGTCAGTCGATCGAGCGTCAACGGGCAGATGCTGTCGGCGTAACCGGCAAAGCGGATCAGGCCGATCAGGTCGTTGGGACGGCCCGAGAGTTCGCCGTCACCGTGAATGAACCGCCCGACCACGTCCTTGACCACGTCCAGGCGGGTCAGCCGCTTGCCAGGCGGCGAAAGGTCGGTGTCCTCCATGCTGGTGGAGGTGTCGAGCACAAGCTGAATCGCAACTCCTTCGGCGTAAACGCGGCTGGTTTCGTCGGCGCGTTGCGGGCGGGCCGCCGCCAGCACGAGGCAGCCCAGCGCGACGGTGCGCAGCAGCGGAAGCACCAGCCGGATGCGCCCGCTGCGCCCATGGCCCGCGGCGCGAATCACATCCAGGCTCGAAAAACGCAGCGCGCGGCGCGGCGCTGGGCGAGTCCACAGGTACCACAGCGCCGGGATCAAGAGCAGCAGCAGGAGCATCCAAGGGTAAGCCAATCGAGTCATGCCGCGGCCCCCGTTGTCGCCGGCGCGCCCGTCGTCGCCTGTTGCGCGGCCCATGCGGCGGACGTTGTCCGCACGAATCGGACGGCGGTTTCGGCCGCCCGCTCGGCATCCTCACAGCGGGGGGCGTAGGCGGCGTACTTCACCAGGTCGCAGGCTTCAAGAAACGGCGCGAGCTCGCGCCCGTCGAACGGCAGGGCGCGCTCACGCCGTTCGAGCGTTCGCAAGAACTCCTCGGTGGTCATTTCCGGCGCCGCGACGTCGAAGCGGCGTTCGATGTAGATGCGGACGATCTCGTTTAACGCGTAGTAGTACTCGCGAACCCGGCCGGAATCGAAATACACCCGCGCCACCAGCCCGGCCAGCGCCTGTTCGGCCCAGACCTCCGGAGGCAGCGGCGGGGGCGGCCGGCGGACCCGCGCCCGCCAGCGGCGGACCAGAAACCAGGCCAAAACAAGCAGGGCGACCGCCGCGAGGGCAAGTGCCGCCCACAAACGCGCGTCCAGCGGCAACGGGGCCGGAGTGCGGACCGCCGTGATGTCGCGAGGCTGCCCGGGCGAGTCCTGATCGGTCAGCACCGATCGCACGGTCACCGCAAGCGGTCGGCTGGCGAGCTCGTGCTCCAGGCTCGCCGGCGACGCGCCCATCGGCTGCTTCTCACCGTAGCGAACACTCAACCCCGGCACAACCAGATTACCCGAGCGGGCCGCTTCCAGCTCCAGGCTGCGGCGCAGCACGCGCGTGCCGTCGGCAAGCTGCTGCTCCGGCGGCGTCAGGACGCCGCGAACGAGCCAATCATCGGCCACGACTGGCGGTGCCGCGCCGGCGGGGGCGCTGCTGGCGCTCGACTCGGCTTCCGCACGAATGGCGGCGCGCAGGGCCGTTTCGTCGGGCAGCTCCGCGGAGGCGTCTGGCGGAAGCTGAAGCTCGATTTCCACCGTCAGCACGTCGCCGAACGTCAGCGGCGCCGGGCGCGCCTCGACCGTCAACCGCAGCGGGCCGCGCTCGATCCGGTCGCGGACGGAATCCGGCTCCGATTCCACCGGCGGCGTGCCGCGGCCACAGCCGAGCGGAACCGGCGCCGCGAGCAGCAGCAGCAAGACGACGGGCCAGGCTTTCGCGACGCAGCTCATCGCCGAATTCCGCGCTTGTGGAACAGGACTTTCAGGGGTTCGACAAAGGACTCGTCCGTGACGAGTGGCACGGAGTCGATTCCCAGCTTGCGGAACAAGCGCAGGTTGGACTCGCGGCGCTCGTCGGCCAGGCGCGCGAATCGCTCGCGAAACGAACGCGCGGAGGTGTCGACCAGCTCCAGCGAATTCGTCTCGGGATCGTACAGCTCGACGAAGCGGACTGCCGGCAATCGTGATTCGCGCGGATCGTGCAGCAGCAGCGGAATCAGGTCGTGACGATGCCGCAGGATGCGCAGCGCCCGCGAGAAATCGGGGGATTGGAAATCGCTCAGCACGAAAACGACCGACCGGCGGGTCAGCACGCGATCGGCGAATTGCAGCGCCGCGCCGACATCCGTGCCGCGGCCCGCCGGCTGGTGATAGAGCAGCTCGCGGATGATCCGCAGCACGTGCCGCGGGCCCTTGCGCGGCGGGACGAAGCGTTCGACCTGATTGGTGAAGAGCATCAGGCCGACCTTGTCGTTGTTGCGGATGGCGGCGAAGGCCAGGGTCGCGCCCAGCTCGGCGGCCTGTTCGCTCTTGAGCTGTGTGCGGCTGCCGAATTCGAGCGAAGCGCTGACGTCGACCAGCAGCATAACCGTCAGCTCGCGCTCTTCGCGGAAGCGCTTCACGAAGGGCCGTCCGTAGCGCGCGGTGACGTTCCAGTCGATGGCGCGGACGTCGTCGCCCGGCTCGTACTCGCGGACCTCCTCGAATTCCATGCCGCGGCCCTTGAAGGCCGAGTGATACTGGCCGGCGAAAAAGTCGTTCACCAACGCCCGGGTGACGATTTCGATGCGGCGGACCTTTCGGAGGATTTCGCGCGGAATCATGGTGCGTTCAGCTCAGGCCCGACCCGTTGGTTCTCGCGTTTGCCACGCCCGCGGCGATCGGCCGCCAATCGGCATGGACCACAGGCGCGCGCGACCGTCTCCGGCGCCACTCCCGGACGAGAACCAGGAC
>CAYOHG010000136.1:0-7863 GCA_964403685.1 uncultured Planctomycetales bacterium | reverse complement strand
ACCCCGAGATCATCTACTGGCTGTGGTCGGGGCCGCGGCAAGCCGAAGGCCTGACCTTGCCGAACGATGTTTCGCTGTTCGAGCAGATCCTGAACACGCTCGACGCGCTGGGCCGTACGCTCAACCCAGGAGCGGAGGCGACTCGAAGATTCCGCCACCGCATTCGGGCGGCCCTGGGCCTGCGCGATTTCGGCAAGGCCCGCGAGTGCGTCCGCACGGTCGACGGCCATCGCGCCATTACACTGCGAACGCAGTTGGAACGTCTCGACGGCGTCGGCGACGTCGCCCGCGACCGGCTGCTGGCGGCGCTGCGCGACACGCACGCGCAACTGTGGTACAGCGCCCCGGTCCGGCTCGAGCCCTGGGAAGAACCCAGCATCGTCTGGGCTACCGAGCATGGGCTACAGCGCAAGAGCGCCGATCGCGACCACCTCGTGAACGTCACGATGCACGAAAACGCCAAACGGATCGGCGAAGCCGCCGCCTTGGGCGACCTGAGCGAAAACGCCGAGTACAAGTTCGCGCTGGAGGAGCGCGACCTGTTGCGGGCGCGGCTGGCGCAGATGAACCGTGAGCTTTCGATCGCTCAGCGCCTGGATGCAAAAGACGTTCCGACCGACCACATCGGCGTCGGCTCGCGCGTTTCGCTGCGCGACACCGCCAGCGGGGAAAGCCTGACGCTCACGTTCCTCGGCCCCTTCGAGGCCGATTCGGAGAAGGGCATCTACAACTACAAAGCGCCGATGGCGCTGAAGTTCATGGGGCTCAAGCCGACCGAACGCGTGCGCGTCACGCTGGACAGCTCCGGGGAGCGCGAATTCGAGGTCGTCGCGATCGCGAACGGGTTGACGGCGCCGGATTGAATTGCGCCCGCAGGTGCGATAGCCGCCCCGGCCGCGCCATCAGCCGCCGGCCAGCTCGCCGCGCACCATCTCCAGCAGCTTCTTCGTCGCGTGGATGCCTTCGGGCTCGCTGAGCTTGTCGCCCTCGTACTCGATGCCTACGAAGCCGCGATAGCCCGCCGCCAAGACGATCTTCATCATCCGGCGGTAGTCCGTGTGCGTTTCGTTGCCGGAAGCGTCGAAGTCGTGCGACTTGGCGCTGACCGCCTTGGCGAACGGCATCATCTCCTCAACGCCCTTGTAGCGGTCGTACTCCTTGCCGTCGCCGAGGTTGAAATTGCCGAAGTCCGGCAGCGTGCCGCAACGTGGATGATCCGCGGCGCGAATCGTCGCCGCCAGCCACGCGCCATGGCTCGACAGCCCGCCGTGATTCTCGACGATCACGTTCATGTCCTGCCTGGCGGCGAACTCGGTCAGCCGATGCAGGCCGTCGGCGGCGCGCTTCATCTGCTCCTCGTACGAGCCGCTGCTTTGCGCATTGACGCGAATCGAATGGCAGCCGAGCGCCTTGGCCGCATCAACCCACTTGTAGTGATTCTCGACGGCCTTCGTTCGGGCGGCGTCATCGGCGTCGCCGAGCGCGCCCTCGCCGTCGCACATGATCAGCAGGCTGCGGACGTCGTTGTCGGCGCAGCGCTGCTTCAGTTCCGCCAGGTAGTCACGGTTCTGAGCTTTGTCCTTGTAGAACGTGTTGACGTACTCGACCGCCTCGAGCCCGTAGTCCTTGCGGGCCGCCAGCGGAAAGTCCAGCGGGTCGAGCTTGCCTCCGTAGAGCGCCCGGTGCAACGACCATTGGGCCAGCGAGATGCGGAAGGCCGGTTCTTCGCGGGTCATCAGCTCCGCAGCCATTGCCGCCGGTGCAAGGGCGATCCCAGCAGCGGCGGCGCCGGCAGCGGCCAGAAACGTGCGTCGATCGATAGCAGCGGGTGGACACCGGTGCGAGCTTGCGCGTGGCGCGTTGGTCTCGGGCCCGGCGGTAACGGACGGATTGACGGGTCGCAGCATCGCAGTCACTCCTGGAAGATCATTGCGGCGCGCAGGATTCCGCCGCGGTGCAGGCCTGTCAAGCGCGAGCCTGGGGCGCGGGAGAGGTCTCGTGTCGTTTGCGGCCGACAAACAAGAAACCGGCCGCCAGCGCCCCCAGCAGGGCGGTCGTGATCGGCGTGCAGGGGTCGAAATCGACCTGCAAGTCGGTTCCGCACGGAAAGACGGCCGGGTCATACAGGACCGCGCCGGCGATACAGCCGTCCGCGGCCTGGCAGATCGTCACGCAGTCTTCGCTCAGGTAGCCCACGACCCGAACAGCGTCGCCGGCCTGATGGTTCTGGTAGTCGGAGAGGTAGTAGCTGCCACCGCCGCCCTCAAAGAGCACGCACCCGTCCGCCTGCACGAGCACGCCGCATTCGTCAAAATCCGGCTCGCTTTGCGCCGCAGCGCCCGCGGAGAACGCGAGACCGATGCCCATCCAGGCAATCCAAACCCGCCGGAGCATGCGTAACTCCTCTGGTCAGAGCCTTCGCCGGACTGATCCGCCGGGTACTCGGCCCACGGTTATCATGGTGCCATGCGCGACCAGCCCGCAACGCAACCGTCAGACCGCAGTTCGCAGGCCGACGAGGCGTACGCCCTGCGGCTGGATGAGCAGGATGCGTTGGCCGGATATCGTACGCAGTTTCACTTCCCGCAGCGCGACGGCCGGCCATTGCTTTATTTCGCCGGCAACTCGCTGGGGTTGCAGCCGCGCAGCGTTCGCGCGGCGGTCGAACAGGAGCTGGATGACTGGGCCCGGCTGGCCGTGGATGCCCATTTTGATGGCCAACACCCCTGGTTTCCCTACCACGAGCAGTTTCGCGCGCCCGGAGCGCGGCTGGTGGGGGCCGTACCGGGCGAAGTCGTTTTCATGAACGGGCTGACGGTCAACCTCCACTTGCTGATGGTCAGTTTCTATCGGCCGACGCCGCGGCGGTTCAGAATCCTGATCGAGGATTGTGCGTTTCCGTCGGACACCTACGCGGCGCAAAGCCAGCTCCAATTCCACGGCTACGACCCGGCCGACGGCCTGCTGATCGCGCGACCGCGGCCGGGCGAACACACGTTGCGTTGCGAGGACATCGAAGCGCTGCTCGATCGCCACGGTGCGAGCATCGCGCTGGTGCTCCTGGCGGGCGTGAACTACTTCACCGGACAGGTCTTCGACCTGGCGCGCATCACCGCAGCGGCCCATCGCCACGGTTGCATCGTCGGATGGGACCTGGCCCATGCCGCCGGCAACATCCCGCTGAAGCTGCACGACTGGGACGTCGATTTTGCGGCGTGGTGCACCTACAAGTACCTCAACTGCGGTCCGGGAGCGGTGGCCGGCTGCTTCGTCCACGAGCGGCACGCGCGCGACGCGCGTCTGCCCCGATTTGCCGGCTGGTGGGGTAACGATCCGGCCACGCGCTTCCGCATGCATCTCAATGAGCGATTCGAGCCGGTCGCCGGCGCCGAGGCCTGGCAGTTGAGCAATCCGCCGATCCTCTCGATGGCGGCCTTGCGCGCTTCGCTCGCGCTTTTCGACCAGGTGGGCATGGCGGCGTTGCGCGAGAAGTCCCTGCGTCTGACCGGGTACTTGCAGGACCTGCTCGACCAGTTGCCGCACGAGCGCCTCTCGGTCCTTACGCCGCGCGACCCGCAGCAGCGCGGCTGCCAGCTTTCGATCGCGGTGAATGGCCGCCCGCGCGAGCTGTTCGAGTCGCTTCATCGGGCCGGCGTGATCGCCGACTTCCGACGGCCCAACGTCGTCCGGGTCGCTCCCGTGCCGTTGTACAACTCATTTCACGACGTCTGGCGGTTCGCGCGTTTGCTGCGGACGAATCTGCTGAGCGGCTGAGGCCCGCGCTGCGCCCACCGGAACGCGCGATATACTGAATCGACTGGAGGATACGCATGACCGGCGTCATGGCGCTACTGGCAACGGCGGTTCCGGCGGTGGGCTACGGGCTGTGGCGGGTGTTCTGCTGAGGGCACCCCCTGGCGATGCTCGGTCCGGGCATGATGCTGTTGGGTGCGCCGGCCGCTGTGATTCTGGCACTGTCCGCGCTGCGCGCGACGGATCGCGGTCTGGCGATGATCGCCTTGGCCGTCAGCCTGCTGGAGTGTGGCGCCGTCGGGTGGCTGATCGTCGCGGGCTAGGCGCATTCGGATGGATGCCTTTGGCGGCCTGCAACCGCGCCTTTCCGGCGCACAGCCGCCTTCGGCTATGCCTCTCTGCGGCGGGTCTGCCGCGGTTGAGACCCGATCGACCGTGTCGCCGGTCCCAAGCGCTTGCCGCGGCCCGCAAGCCGCGCAGCGCTGAGCGCGCCGAGCGCGAACGCAATGACACCTCATCGAACTCCGGTGGTGTTCCCGGTGATTGGCAGTACACTTCGAGCCCACCATGACGGCGCAGCATTATGAACCGCCGGATTTCACGATCGTCGGCGCGGGCCTGGCCGGCGCGGTGATGGCCGCGTATCTCGGTCAGGCCGGTCGCAGCGTCGAGCTGTTTGAGCGCCGCGCCGACCCGCGCCGAGGCGGCTACGCCGGCGGTCGGTCGATCAACCTGGCGCTATCAACCCGCGGCATCCATGCGCTGCGGGAGATCGGTGTGGCCGACGAAGTGCTCGCCCAAGCCGTGCCGATGCGCGGAAGGATGATCCACGCCCGCGACGGTCGCACCGTCTTTCAACCGTACGACAAGGACCCGACGCGCTGCATCAACTCCGTGTCGCGCGGCGGCTTAAACGTCGCGGTGCTGAACGCATTGCAGAAGTGCCCGAGCGTCCGCGTGCACTTCGGCCGGCGCTGCGTCGACGCCGACCTCGACGCGCCGGCAGCCGAGCTGGTGAGCGCGGACGAATCGCAGCGTTTGCGCTCGAGTGGTCGCGTGCTGATTGCCGCCGACGGCGCCTTCTCGGCGATCCGGGGCGCCATGCAGCGCCGCGAGCGCTTCAATTACTCGCAGACGTATGAGGCTCACGGCTACAAGGAGCTGACGATACCGCCAGCCGCGGCGGGCGGGTTTCGGCTTGAGGCGAACGCGCTGCACATCTGGCCGCGGCACAGCTACATGATGATCGCGCTCCCGAACCATGACGGTTCCTACACCTGCACGCTGTTCTGGCCGCTCGACGGACCGCACAGCTTCGACGCCCTGCGCAGCGACGACGACGTCCGCCGGTACTTCGAATGCGAGTTCCCCGATGCAGTCCCGCACATGCCGACGCTCGTGGACGACTACCGCCATAACCCGGTCGGCGTGTTGATGACCGTTCGCTGCGGTCCGTGGTTTCATCGCGACAAAGTGGTCATGCTGGGTGACGCCGCCCACGCCGTCGTTCCGTTCTACGGGCAGGGCATGAATTGCGCCTTTGAGGATTGCAGCGAACTGGCCGCGTGCCTGCGGCGATCGGGTCCAGACCTGACCGGGGCGTTTCAGAGCTACTACCTGGCCCGCAAGGAGAACGCCGACGCACTGGCCGACCTGGCGGTGGCGAATTTCGTCGAGATGCGCGACAAGACCGCTTCGCGGGCGTTTCGGGCGTACAAGCGTATCGACCGAACGCTGCATGCGCTGCTGCCCGGCTGGTACACGCCACTGTACACGATGGTGTCTTTCACGCGGATTCCCTACGCCGAGGCGCGCCGCCGGGCCGCTCGGCAGGACCGCGTCGTGGTCACGCTGTCTGTGGCGCTGGTGGTGTTGTTGCTTTACGTATTGTGGCTGGGCCTGCGCAAATTCGTCGCCTGACGCCTGTAAAGTGGGCAAACCCTTGTTCGGGCCGAGTCGCGTGGTTGTGGCGCCGGATTGTCGTTTAACCGCGGCAGGCGGTTTGCTACACTGAAGGCATTACCGAGCGCGACGCTTCGACGGTAGCGCCGCTACCGGTCAGGAGGGAACTCATGCAACGGCCCGCTTCTTCTGTTCGCGAGCTTCAGCGCGCCGCGGGTGTGCGCTTGATCACGCTGCTTGCAACCGCCACTTTCGCCGCGTGTGCGTTTGGTCAGTCGGCGGTTCCGGCGGCGTTCGTCGGCAACAACGGCAATCTGGAAGGCAGCGTCACCTCGTTCACGTTTGATGCCGCTGGCGCGCCAGTGTTCGTGCAGCGCATCATTACGGGAACGCGTAACAGCACGGTCGAGCCCGGCCCTGGGTGCAACGTCTACGCCGTTTCGTTGACGCCGAATGGGAGGTTCCTGGCGACCTGTCATGCCACCGGTGAATGGGCGACGGAGCAGATCACCATCTTCCGTATCCATGCCGACGCCACTTTCAGTCAGATCGGCGCCTACACCACCCCCGACGGTCCGCTCGACATTCAGTGGATCAACGACGAGCTGCTGGCGGTCCTGAAGACCTCACTGAGTGCCACGAACCTGGTCTACGTCTATCGCTACGATCCGGATGTCCCCAGCTTTACGCTGGTCGGCAGCGCCACCGCCGGCACGTTCACCGGCTACCTCGCCGTTCATCCCAGCGGCCCGTGGGTCTATGCCGGCGATTCCTTCCAGAACCGCATCTACGTGTATGAGGTCGCCCCGGATGGCGGCCTGACGCAGATTCAATCGGCGCCCTCCACGTACTATCCCCTCGGAATCACCATGTCGCCCAATGGCGATCTGCTCTACGCCGGCGGCGGAATCTCCGGCGACGGCAACCGCGTCATCGGTTTCTACGTCGACCCGGCGACCGGCCTTGTGACCGCGATGAGCGGCTCCTTCACCTCGCCGGGCGAATCACCCAAGGATTGCGCCTTCAGCAGCGACGGATCGGTCCTTTTCGTCAGCCACGGCACGGACTCGACCGTGCGCTCTTTCCTGATTGACTCGGAGACCGGGGCGCTGACCTACACGGGCAATTCGTTCGACGTGGGGATTCAGGGCTCCGTCGGCGATCATGCCGTGCTGGGTGACAAGCTGCTGATCACGGACAATTTCGACGGCCCAACGGGGTTGTATTCGTTCGACTACCTGCCCGACGGTTCCTTCAGCATGAACGGCGGCCTGGTCTCTTCTCAGGGGATCGCGCCGCGCGAAATCGCCGCCTGGATCCCGCCGCCGCCATGCCCGGCCGATTTGAACGACGACGGTGTCATCGACCTCGACGATCTGTCGCTTCTGCTGGTGGCGTTCGGCTCTTGCACCGGAGAACCCGGCTTCAACGCCGCCGCGGACCTCGATGGCGATGGTTGCATCGATCTCGACGACCTGAGTGAGCTGCTGGTCGTATTTGGAACGAGTTGCGCCTGAATCGCCGCGGCAGCCTGCAACGCAACCGCAACCCATGTCCGGGCGGCTCGGCCGCCTCGTTGGCGCGAACGTGTTGACGGCTGTGTGCGCCTGGTCCGCGGTTGACGCCGGCCGAGTCGACCGAAGGGCACCGATGCGATGGCCGATTCCGCGGGCTATGACGACGATGCATTCGTAGCCGAGTTCTACGACCACGTGACGCCGTACGCGACCCGCGGCGACGTGGCGTTCTTTGTCGACGCCGCGCGCCAGAGCAGGGGGGATGTGCTCGAAATCGGCTGCGGCACCGGCCGCATTCTGATCCCGACCGCCCACGCCGGCGTCAACGTCGTCGGCCTGGATCTCTCGCAGCGGATGCTGGATGTGTGCCGCCGAAAGCTGGCGGCCGAGCCGGACACGCTACGCTGCAAGGTGAAGCTGGTCCGCAGCGACATGACGGATTTCGATCTGGGCCGGCGCTTCGCGCTCGTGACGATTCCATTCCGCCCGTTTCAGCATTTGACTACGGTCGAGCAGCAGCTCGCGTGTCTCACCTGCGTTCGCCGGCATCTCGCCGACGACGGCCAGTTCATCCTGGACATCTTCAACCCCGACCTGCGGTTTCTGGTTGGCGAGCAGATGATGCAGGAGCAACTGCCCGAGCCCGAATTCACCATGCCCGACGGGCGGCGCGTGCTGCGCACCCATCGGC
>CAYOHG010000135.1:0-7878 GCA_964403685.1 uncultured Planctomycetales bacterium | reverse complement strand
GAATGGCACCGCTCCAGGCCGCCGACGCCACCATTCGCCTCGACACCGCGGGCGAGAGCTACAGCGGCGGTTATGACCTGAGTGATCTGCACCGGCTGATGCACGTTAGCGGGAGCGAGTCGGCCAAGGCCGCCGCCGGCGGCCTGAATGGCGACCAGGATCTGAAACGGCTCGATCCGAGCGCGCTGTTGAGCGTATTCGGCGCGCGCTGCTGAGCCTTCCGCCGGAGTCGGCGCAAAAGCACGCGTGGCATGCCCGCGCCGCCCGGCCCGCGAACATGCCACGCTCGTTTGTGCAGGACGCGCCGGCTACTGGATCTCGACCTGCGCGCCGTTGGCCTCGAGCTCCTTCTTCCACTTCTCGGCGTCGTCCTTGTTGACGCCTTCGAGCAGCGTCTTCGGGCAGTTGTCGACCAGCTCCTTGGCTTCCTTCAGGCCCAGGTCGCTGCGGGCCGCCCGGACGACCTTGATCACGTTGAGTTTCTTGTCGCCGGCCGCCTTGATGACGACGTTGAACTCGGTCTTCTCTTCGGCCTTGGCCGCGCCGCCGCCGCCTTCCGCGGGCGCCGCCGCCATCATCACGGCCCCGCCGGCCGCCGGCTCGATGCCGTAGGCGTCCTTGAGATAGTCGGTCAGGCTCTGGGCCTGGACCAGCGTCAGCCCGGCGATCTTGTCGCCCAACGACTTGATGTCGGCGGAAAATTCCTTCGCGGGTGCTTCTGCCATGAAACGTCTCCACAACGTGCGACGATACCGACCGTCTCGATAGCCGGGGCCCCGTTGGTCCCGTTTAATCCGCCGCAGCGGAGCAGTCGAGCGCGCGCCGGGCTCGTTCGGTACTTACTGCTGAAGTCACAGCCTCGGGCCATGCCGCAGCGGCCGCGGCGGCCGGCACCATGTTCCGTTACCGGCGCCATCGCCGGCCTCGCGCCGTCGATCAGGCGCTTCGCGCGGTGATCGTCTCGCCCTTCTCCAGCTTCTCGGCGATCGTCTTGATGCACGCCGCAACCCGCGCGCCGCCCGAGCGGATCGCCGCGGACAGCTTCGCGCCCGGAGAACGCACCGCTCCCGCGACCCGGCCCTGAATCTCACGCCGCGTCGGCAGCTTGGCCAGTTCGCTGACGCGCGACTCGTCGATCAGCTCGCCCTCGATCAGCGCGCCGCGCAGCTTCAGGCCCGGCAGTTTCTGCAACCACTCGTTCAGGTGCTTGGCGATCGCCTGCGGCGATTCACCGCCGGTGATCAGCGCCGCGGGACCGCTCATGCGGTCCGCCAGCCGGCTGAGCGGACGGTCCTTGGTGGCCCGGCGGAAGAGCGCGGTCTTGACGATTTCCAGGCGCATGTGTCGCGCCCGGAGCTGGCGGCGAAATTCGGTCGTGGTGATGCCGTCGGCCTTGGTGAGCTCCACCCACACGGCGTTGTCGACGCCCTGGTAGCGCTGTTCGAGCGTCTGGGTGATCAGGCTCTTGACGATTTTGCTCATGGGTCTACTCCGTCGCCACGAAGGCCGTGGTGTCAATCGTGACCGAAGGCGTCATGGTCCCGCTCAGGCAGACGCGCTTCATGTAGGCGCCTTTCGAAGACGCGGGCTTCAGGCGCTTCAGGTGATGCAGGAAAGCCTCGACGTTGGCCCGCAGGTCTTCCGGCGAGAAGCTCAGCTTGCCGACAATCGCATGCACGTTGCCGCCCGCGTCGTTGCGAAACTCGATCTTGCCGGCGGAGTACTCCTTGATGGCGGTCGTGACGTCCGGCGTGACCGTGCCGGCCTTGGGCGAGGGCATCTTGCCCTGCGGACCGAGCACCCGGCCGAGCTTGCCGACCTTGCCCATCAGCGAGGGGTGCGAGATGGCAATATCGAAATCGGTCCAGCCTTTGGCGACCTTGTCGACCAGCTCGTCGGCGCCGGCCTCGACCGCGCCGGCGGCGCGGGCGGCTTCGGCGTCGGACTCCTGCACGAAGGCGATCACTCGCTTGGATTTGCCGATGCCCTTGGGCATGCTGAACGAGCCGCGGATCATCTGGTCGGCCTGCTTGGGGTCGATCCCCAGGTGGCAGACGATGTCCACCGACTGGTCAAACTTGGGCTTGCTGAAGGACTTGACGCGCTTGATGGCTTCGTCGAGCGAAACCATCTGCTTGGGGACGTTCTCCACGTCCTTGCGATAGCGCTTGCTGCGAAAACGCATGGCAAAGCTCCCACTGTTGTCGGCCCGTGGTCAGGCCGTCGGGATTTTCCGCGCGGCGAACCGCTCGCCGCCGGCTTAATGCTGAGCCGGATCCTTTCCGGGCGAACTCCAGCCCGTACGCAAAGTGCGGGTCTTCGGGTCAAAATAAATCGTCGCGTCGCTGCGGCAGATCTGCACGAGCAGCGGAATCTCCTCCCCGTCGCGGATCGGAATCGCGTGCGTCTCGCCGTCCTCAGTCTGGACGAAGAACGTCCAGGCGACCACGCCGTCGCTGAAGCTCGCCGCGAATTGGTAGCGCTTCACGCTGCTCATGCGTCCGCGATCTCGATACCCATCGAACGCGCGGTGCCGGCGATGATCCGCATGGCGGCGTCGACGTTCGAGGCGTTCAGGTCTTTCATCTTGGTCTCGGCGATCTTGCGCACGTCTGCCGGGGTGACGCGCCCGACTTTCTCGCGGTTGGGCACGCCGGAGCCTTTCTCGACGATCGCCGCTCCGGCCGCCAGCGGCTTGGCTGCCTTGACCAGCAGGGCCGAGGCCGGCGGGCTCTTGACGATGAACTCGAAGCTCTTGTCCTTGTAGACCGTGATTTCGCACGGGCAGATCATGCCGTCCATGTGCTTGGTGGCGGCGTTGAACTGCGTGACGAACTGGCCGATGTTCACGCCGTGCTGGCCCAGCGCCGGGCCGATCGGCGGCGCGGGTGTGGCCTTGCCGCCGGGCGCCTGAACCTTGATCTTCGCGATGACTGCTTTTGCCATGGGTGATACTCAGTGCTCGAAACAGGGTGCCAGCGGCCGGAAAGCCCGGGTTCCGCGATGGGCACCGGCGATCAAATCTGCTCCACCTGCCAGTATTCGATTTCAATCGGGGTAGCCCGCCCGAAGATGGTGACGATGACCCGGACGGTCCCCTTCTGGGTGTTGATCTCGTCGACCAGGCCCTCGAAGTTCTCGAACGGACCCTCGCGCACCTTGACCTTGTCGCCCTTGTTGAACGAAAGGTTGGCCAGTGTCGGCGTCTGGTCGCCGCGAATCGCCGCCGAGAGCATCTTCTCGACATCATGCAGCGGCATGGGAGAAGGCTTGCCGCCGGACCCGATGAAGTCGCCGACGCCGGTGGTTTCCTTGATGACGTACCAGACGTCGTCGGGGATGCGGCCGTCGCTCTCGGTGGCCATTTCGACGAAGACGTATCCGGGATAGAGCTTCTTTTCGTAGACGCGGGCGGAGCCGGCCCGCATGCGTTTTTCCTTCTGGGTCGGCACAAGGATGCGGTTGACGCGCGTCTCCAGCCCTTCGATCTTGATCTTGCGCTGCAAAGCGTCGCGGACCTGGTCCTCGCGATTGGAGGCGACCCGCAGAACGTACCAGTTCATCCCCAGGCGGACGAGCTCGAGCTCCTCCTTGGGTGGGGGGGCATGACGGGCCGGCTCGGGCGCAGGCTGACCCTGCTCGCCCGACGGGTTGCGGTCGTCCTTGTCCGCGATGCTCATCGCTCGCCTAGCTCCCCGGGGCCGATCGGAACAACTGATCCAAAAAACCGATCCGCAGCACGCCGATCGACTCGAACAGGAACATGAACGCCACGTCCACCGTAAACAGGATGAACGCCAGCAGCAGCACCACCACGATCACGACCTTGGTCGCGCCGATGATCTCGCGGCGGCTCGACCAGTTGACCTTCTTCATCTCGCCTTCGGTCGCGATCATGAAATCGACGATTCCGCGGGTCTGGCCGACCAGGCGGAAGATCGCGTAGCCGGCAGCCGCCAGCACTAGCACCGGCACGAGTGTGCGCACTTCCAGCGAGAACCCGGCCAACTGTTCATACAGGTAATTGGCCAGCCCCAGCAGGATGACTCCGGCGCCGCCAGCCGAGCCCCAGCGAACATAGACACCCTGGCCGGGCTTGTAGAGCTCGAATGCACCCAGCGACGGGCCGGTCTTCTCAGCCGCCGCGCGGCGAGGAACTTCCGGCTCTTCGCGGGGTTTGACGGCGTCACTCATTCGTGGACCTTCTTTGTCCGTAGTCTGCGTCATCGGACGTCGCACACTCACTCGAACAAACCATCAGGAGCGGAGGGACTCGAACCCACAACCTGCGGTTTTGGAAACCGCTGCTCTGCCAATTGAGCTACGCTCCTAAGCAGCGGCGGCCGGCTGCCGAACCCGGCAATCGCATGTGGCGGCCCGTCTGCCCCGCAGGATGCACCGGCCTGTCCCGCACCGAACCGGCCACAGCGGCCCGCCTACTTGCGCTTGATCTTGTGCTTGGTGCGCTTGCGCAGCCGCGGGCTGTATTTCATCAGTTCCAGCTTGGGCACGCCGCCCTGAACATTTACGCTGGTGCGGTAATTCAGGTCGCCGGTCTCGCTGCACTGCAGCCAGACGAACTCGCGCTTGAGGCCCTTCTTCTTGGCCATCGACCCCGTCTCCGTAATGCCCCTGGCCCAGGCTGCGTCAGTCGCGGCCGCATGTCGGGGGCGGCCATGCGCTCCCGGTGTCGCGAGGCCGAAACGGCACCGCCGGCGGCTCTCGCCCGCGGCGCCCGCCGCGAGCTACTCCAGGATCTTCGTCACCACGCCCGAACCGACCGTGCGACCGCCCTCGCGGATGGCGAAGCGCACGCCCTCTTCCATGGCGATCGGGCTGATGATGCTGACCATCATCTGAATGTTATCACCCGGCATGCACATGTCGGCCTTGCCGCCGTCGCGGGCTTGCAGTTCGATCACGTCTCCGGTCACGTCGGTTGTGCGGAAGTAGAACTGCGGGCGATACTTCGGGAAGAAGGGCGTGTGCCGCCCGCCTTCCTCCTTGGTCAGCACGTACACCTCGCCCAGGAACTTGGTGTGCGGGGTGATGCTGCCCGGCTTGGCCAGCACCATGCCACGCTCCAGCTCCTTCTTCTCCACGCCGCGCAGCAGCAGGCCGACGTTGTCCCCGGCGATGCCGCTGTCGAGCGTCTTGTTGAACATCTCGACGCCGGTGACGACCGACTTCCAGGCCTTCTTGCTGTGCAGGCCGACGATCTCGATTTCGTCGCCGACCTTGATCATGCCACGCTCGATACGGCCGGTTCCGACGGTGCCGCGGCCCTTGATGCTGAAGACGTCTTCGATCGGCATGAGGAAAGGCTTGTCCTGCTCGCGGACGGGCTCGGGCACGTCCTTGTCCAGCGCGTCGAGCAGAGCGACCACGTCCTTCATCTTGTCCATGTTCTTCTCGGCGGCGCCCTGCAACGCCTGCGTCGCCGAGCCGCGGATCACGGTGGCATTGTCGCCGTCGAAGTTGTACTTGGTCAGCAGCTCACGGACTTCCATCTCGACCAGGTCGAGCAGCTCGGGATCGTCGATCAGGTCGACCTTGTTCAGGAACACCACCAGCTTGGGCACGTTCACCTGCCGAGCCAGCAGCACGTGTTCGCGCGTCTGGGGCATGGGACCGTCGGCGGCGCTGACCACCAGGATGGCGCCGTCCATCTGGGCGGCGCCGGTGATCATGTTCTTGACGTAGTCGGCGTGGCCCGGGCAGTCGATGTGGGCGTAATGCCGGTTGGACGTCTCGTACTCGACGTGCGCCGTGGCGATGGTGACGATTTTGGTCGGGTCGCGCCGGCCGTCCTTCTCCGAGGCCTTCGCGATCTGATCGTAGGATCGGTATTCGCCCAGGCCGCGCGCGGCCGCCACGGCCGTCATGGCCGCGGTCAACGTCGTCTTGCCGTGGTCGATGTGACCGATGGTGCCGACGTTCACGTGAGGCTTGCTTCGCTCAAAAACACCCTTGGCCATTCAGATTTCTCCAACCACGACGCGAGAACCGGTCTCGCGGGGCGGCCGACGACGGGCCGCGCCTGTTTTCCCGAACCGTCTTGGTCCTACCCAGCTCCCACTCACCTGCTCAAGCCCGGGGACCGAAGCCCGCGTAAAGCTGCTGACGGGGGTTGAACCCGTGACCTCGTCCTTACCAAGGACGCGCTCTACCACTGAGCTACAGCAGCATCGCCCGACGAGCACACCGCCGTACCGCGCCGTCGGCAGAGAGGTCGTACTGGCTCCGCCCAGCAAAGCTGGACCGGAAATTGTAACTTGCCGCCCATCCTTGTCAAAAACAAAAACAAGCGAACCCGAGCGGGCCCTTCCGCCAGACGCCGCCCCGACCGCAGGAGGCGACGAATGCGGACGATCCCCGCTCGGGTTCGATCACTTAGGGAGCAACGCCGGCCCGTTGCACGCCGGTTCCGCGACCGGTCAGCCGCCGATTACCTCCGCCCGCCGACGCCAGGTTTCCGCGACGTCCACTCCCGTCGCAAAAGGGCTTCGGCTTCAACTCGGCGCGCTCGCCTCGCGCCGGCCCGCTAGGGCGTCTCCTGCCCCGCCGGCTCGCTGGCCGGCTTTTCCTCCGGCGGCTTGCGGAAGTTCATTACGGACGTGGTGACCGACTGCTTGCCATCAAAGACCGACTGGGTCGCCATCGACTGGAAGAAGTCGAACTTGCGCATCACGCGGCCGAGCTTGCCGATCATCCCGAAGGCAGCCTGAACGGCAGGCTCCTTGGCGCCTTCGCCCATCGCCATCTGCATCATCGGGGCCATCATCAGCACCTGGCCGATCTGCTCGCCCCACTTGGTCATGTCGCTGAAGGACACGTCCGTCGTGCTGCCCTTCGGAGCCAGCCCTTCCGCCTTGAAGCGCTCATTCTCGGCGACGTTCTTGTTCTTGCCGGCGGCGGTCTCGATCGACTTTCCGATCGTTTCCGCACTCGAGCCGACGAACATCCAGCCGTCCTTCACGCCGATGGTCGGCTTGTTCAGGCCGAACATGACCAGTTGCGGCACGACGAACGACTTGAACCCCTCGGCGCCCTCCAGCTCAGCATCGACGATCTGGCCCTGCTGCGAGGCCAGCATCGGACCGACGGCTTCCACCAGCCGGCCGATCATCTCGCGGGCCTTGGCTTCGTCGCGAAGTTGCAGCAGCAGCGCCCACTCGCCCGGCGAGAACGACGTCGCGCCCGGAATCCCGAACGATACGTAGCCCCCCTGCAACCAGCCGACCACGTCGGTCTCGATGTTCAGGTTGATGCCGGCTGCGGCCTCGTTGAGCTGAGCGACGGCCTGCTCGCCGTCGGGAATGTCGTTCTTCAGGAAATTCAGCACCAGCTTCCACAGTGCCTGGAGGTCGATTCCGGCTCCGACGGAGAAGTTCTCCGCCTGCACCGGGACGTACTTGAGCGGCTCGGCCAGCGGCTTGTTGCCGAAAACCACCGGGTAAAACCCGCGCGTGCCGGCGTCTTCGCGCAGCCGCGTCACCGAAACGGTGGTGCTCTTCATGCCGTCGGTGCTCGAAGCGCTGGCGACCGTCTCGAACATGTCGAACGCGCCGATGATCTTCTCGGGCAGCGCCTTGACCTTTTCGAACTCAGCGATCGCCTCCGGCGGCGCCCCTTCTCCGGGAGCGCCCATCGCGATCGCCTGCTCCATCAGGGCGCGAACCTGCGACATGAAGCGCGCCAGGTCGATGTACGTGATCGCATCCTTGCCCTCGGGCAGATCGGCGAACGCCGCGGTGAAGCGCGCGTCCTTGATCAGCACCTTGCCTTCGTCGCCGCGCAGCAGCGCCAGAGACTGCTCGAACAGTGCCGCGCCGGCCCCGCCGGCGATGAAGATGCCGTCCTTCTCGCGGGCGACGA